>JANLRG010000528.1:0-1094 GCA_031361545.1 Bacteroidota bacterium | reverse complement strand
CCAAATTTCAATTCGGAATGACTCTTTTTTATTTAGATTTATTTAGAGGCGATTTCAACGTTGAAATAAACATCATCAATGGCTAATTCAAAGGGCAATGTTTTGAGTTTTAAAGTTCCCTCTGTCACTACTTCTCCAATTTCCCATTTTCCCTGCTCATTTTTATAAAATTGTTCAAAGCATTTATCCTCTTGAGAAACTAAAATATATTCTATAAAAGTTGGGATATTCCGATAGGATTTAAATTTATCGCCTCTATCAAAACTTTCGGTTGTATCTGAAAGTACCTCGATAATAAGCGTGGGATTCACTAAAACATCTTTCTTTTCATCATCAAAAATCGGTGACCCTTCTACAATTTCAACATCAGGATAGAAATAGTTTTTATGAGGTAGATGGCTAATCGTTCGCATATCCTGAGCATATACCAAATGCTGAGTTCGATTTTGGCGTACTTGATGCTCAAGAGTATAGACTAAATTTTTAGTTACAAGGTTGTGATTGTTGGATGCACCAGCCATAAAAATTAATTTGTGGTTAAAAAACTCATGTTTTCCAATTTTTTCGCGTAGCT
This sequence comes from Bacteroidota bacterium, assembly GCA_031361545.1. GTDB lineage: Bacteria > Bacteroidota > Bacteroidia > AKYH767-A > 2013-40CM-41-45 > JADKIH01. Next base: position 520 of record JANLRG010000528.1, on the reverse strand, counting down.
CTGTTCGCTCCATTTGAAGGTATTCTTCGGCTGTCAATATTTTTTTCTCTTGAATGGCAGTAGTCATATCTTCTGATTTTTAATCAAAAATAGGTTTTTTTAAAGAAATTAATGTATTTTTTTAGTAAAATCTATTTAAATATTGGAGCGTTTTAAATAAAAACAAAAATATACTTGTTTATATGAACATTCATACATACTTTTGCGTTACCATAAAATCAAAAATATAATTCAAACTTTAATTATTGTCAAATGGCAGTTGTAGCATATAAAATTAATAGAGAAAAGCTTGAAAAAGCTGCTTATATCCTCAAAACTGTAGCGCATCCTACCCGTTTGGCTATCGTGGATTTATTGCGGTTGAATGACCGGTTGAGCGTTAATGAAATAGGCGATACCTTAGAAGTAGAACAATCCCTTCTATCACACCACCTCATCACGATGAAATTGAAAGGAATTTTGAGGTCTGAAAAAGAAGGGCAAAGCGTTTATTATTCGTTAAAAGAACGTGATGTTACCA
>JANLRG010000425.1:0-1226 GCA_031361545.1 Bacteroidota bacterium | reverse complement strand
AAATACTGAGGGGTGTATTTTCCCAAGCATTTTCATTGGGTTCATATATCTGATTCCATGCTATTTGAGGTACTTTTAAAACATCCCCCTCCGTATCTCTATTAGAAAACTTTTTTACTACGCCTTCAATTAAATTCAAGCCTTTACTATTGCCAAACTCTTCACTTTCGGTCAATAAAAGTTGTAATCCCAAACAAATACCCATAAAAGGTTTGCCCGAACCGACAAAATCTTTTATGGGCTCTATCAAATCCAATTTTTTCATATTGACAATAGAATCAGCAAAAGCCCCAACCCCTGGTAAAATGGCATAATCCGCATTAACAACGGCGTGAGGGTCAGTCGTAATAAAAGCATCATAACCTAAGTACAGGCAAGCTTGTTGAACACTAAACAAATTGCCTAATTGATAATCTATAATGGCTATTTTTTTATTCATTGTTAATTTTATTTTCGACAAGGAATGTTATGTTCTGCTAAATGCTTTTTTATTTCGGCAATATTATGAGGAGCTATTTTACTAAAAGTGGTACGACCTGTTTGCAAATAAGACACATTGCCTTCTTTTCTATCTTCCATATCACTCTGACGATTGGAAATAAAATCATAATGAATCATTGATGCAATAGCAATAGCATCCGCCTTACCGTTTTTTATAACCTCCGAACAATGATTTAATTGTCCTGCTCCACCGTGAGCAATAACAGGAATACCGACATTTTGAGCAATCATCCGCGTTAGCTCAATATCATAACCTTTGCCTGTTCCTTCTTGGTCAACAGCCGTAATAACAATTTCACCAGCTCCAAGGGCTTCTACTTGTTTTGCCCATGACAATACTTCAAGCCCTGTCTCTTCTCTACCATTATCAATAAAATTAAAATATTGACCTTTAGGTTGACGAATTGCCTCAATAGCGACAACAATGGTTGACGAACCAAATTTACTCGCTGCTTCCTTAATAAAAGCTGTATTTTTTGTAGCTGCCGTATTGATACACACTTTGTCTGCGCCTGCTCTCAAAGCCTCTCTTATATCTTGTATAGTACGAATACCACCACCAACTGTTAAAGGAATAAAACTTCTTTTTGCAGTTTGAGAAATAATATCTTTTAAACTATTCCTTTCAAAAAGACTCGCAACGACATCTTGATAAAATAATTCATCCGCACCATTCTCATAGTAATATTTGGCAAAGTCTTCTGGTTTACCTAATACACGCAAAC
>JANLRG010000380.1:0-1178 GCA_031361545.1 Bacteroidota bacterium | reverse complement strand
TTGAAAGATAGCCTTTATATTCTGAATATGATTGATTATTATTTCTTAAATAATTTGATAGTTCTTCGATATTGTTGAAAAAAGGGCTGTCATATGCAACTCCATTTAAGGACAATATTTTTGTAGGAAATTTAAAACTACTTATTGGAAAACCTTCATACCAACTATTAGCATATAGTGAAATTTTCCGTTCAGCATCGCCTAATCCTATAACATCCTCATAACTATCAAAAGCAATCTCACTATACTGAGCATTATCAGCAATAGCCGTTACCAAAGTGTTGTTATATCCCATTAGCCGCGCATCGTAACGCCCTAAAGCATCTACACTTTCTAACTGATTGCTATGACCATCTATTTTAGTATTTTTCTTACTCCATGTCCAGTTAGTCGAGTCAATTCCCCATTGCTCATTCCCAGAAAGGGGCAGTTTCCAGAAGGTGTTAAATTTTTTGAAAGTACCATCAAATCGAGTATTTGAAGCTGTCGTGGCTGAAGTATCCAAATGTTGTCTATCTACTAAATACGACCAAGAGCGCATGGGTCTCCAATTCCCCTTAGCCCCGACGGTATAAGGATTATCTAAACTGGGTGTTTTATAATAACCATCGTAATAAGCAACCTCTGCTCCTGTTTGCCAATTATCAGAAAATTCGGTTGCAGAAGCTTCTAATACTTGATTAAACTGAAGCGCATCACCATTTATGATGGGTGCTTTAGTCTTGATTGCGGCAATAGGTGTGGCTTGCATATTGCGTCTTCCAGAGCGCATCACTTTTACACGCGAATATGTACCCCCCCTCAGTAAAAGCCCTCTTTCATCCACTAATTTGATTTGATTATTGGCTTTATTTATATCAATGACCCACGCTTTTGTATCGTCACTCCCTAATCTACAAGCTACCTCATCACCAAAACTAAAATATTGGTTATAGTTGGATGGAACTGTTAAATACCCATTGTTGTCATACAAAAAGCTCCCTTTTATAACAACGCCATTATTTTTATAGGCTGCTTGCATACCTTCGTAAGCCCAATGTGCAGGGAAAGTAAAGTTATAGTGATTGTCTTTATATTCATTTTGAGACCTCGTCAATAACACGTCTCCAGTCTCTGAGTCATAAGCAAGATTGGCTGTTTCAATTTGCGCCCCATGTTCATACGCCACTACTTTGTCC
>JANLRG010000335.1:0-4687 GCA_031361545.1 Bacteroidota bacterium | reverse complement strand
TTTAGAGTTTATTTGTAATTTGTTTGATACCTTATAAAATTAACCGTTTAAATCATATCTCCATGAAAAAATACCTACCTACCTACCTTCCTACCTACCTACCTATATGTATTCTTATTAATGTGTTTAACTTTTAATAGCAAGGCCGGTGAAACAGTTGTCGTTCTTCGGGAATGGGCTGGTTTTGCCGGAAATACGGATTCAACATTTGTTGTTCCGATATTAAGTGACGGTGACTTTACATATTCTGCGACTTATAAAGCAGGAATGCCAAATGGTGTGGATATCGTTTTAACAAAATACAATAAAGATGGTCACAGTGTTTGGCAGATCTTTTGGACAGGAAACAATGTAGGTCGGGATCAGCCGAGTGATATGGTGATGGATGAAGACTTTATTTACCTTAGTGGAATCACTTATTCATCGGTGAATAATTATGATTTTCTAACTATGAAAATACGAAAGACCGACGGAGCAATTATATGGGTGAAGACTTATAATAGCAGTTTTTCGAATTACGATGCTGCCACTTCAATAGCCATTTTTGATCAATCACTTTATATAACCGGAGTCACCTATATCCAAGCGACTTTAGGGGATTACCACACCATAAAATATAATCTTGCAGGTGATTTGATGTGGGAAAGAGATTTTGATTACAATAGTTTAATGGATATTCCATTTGACTTATCGATTAATAAAGAAGATACATCGATCGTTGTTACAGGGGCGAGTCAGAGTTCAGCAGCGGATTGGGACTATCAAACACTGATCTATGATACATCAGGGACAATTTTAAGTCAACCACGAACTAGCGGATCAACAGCAGGTTTTGATTGCGCATCGTCGGTAAAGACAGACGATAGCAGTTACATATATATTACCGGAGCAACGCGAGGCGGTGCAGGTGACTATGATATTAAAACCATTAAGCTTCGACCGAACGGAAATTTAGTTTGGTCGTACACTCATGATAGTGGAGCTGAGGACATAGGTAATGATTTGATCGTAGATAGAAGAGGCAATGTTTACATCTGTGGAGAAAGTCAAGTAAATGGAAAAGACTTCTTCGTCCAGAAATACAGTTCAACTGGGGGTGAATTATGTCATGTATATATTGATGGATCGGGAAATGAAGATATAGCTTACAAAATGTGTTTTGATTCTTATAATAATATTATTGTTACGGGGAAAGGATACAATCCGCAAACTTATAATTTCGATTTTTTAACGGGAGCTTTTAACTCTGATGGTCGTGAACTTTGGCGTGATTACTTCGATGGACCAGAGCATGGCGACGATGAAGCACGAAATATTGTTGCCGACACAAGCGGAAATATTTTTGTTACCGGTCAAGTTGCCACTTCGCTCGAAAATAAAACTGTTACGATCAAATACAGAACCGATTTTTTCACATCACCTCCGGCTATTGACTCACCATCTATAGCTTATTTGTTTTATCCAAATGAAGGGCAGTTGATTGATTCAAATGATAGTCTGATTACTGATAGTGTTCATTACTATACCAACTTTACCACTCCTCAACTTTTCTTTGGCTATGGAGTAATGAGTATGGTATTTTCCAAAATTGATTTGGATACATTGACAACTGATACAATTCAAAGAGTAGATGTTTCGTTCTTAAACTCTACGAATCTCACCGAGGCTTTTCCAATTGGCGAAAATGATTCTACATATTTTTTAAATTATTATTCGCCACAATGTGCCAATGGAATTTTCCATGTGAACGGTAACAAAGCTTTATTATTTACGGATGTTTATGAAGGAATAGATGCAAAATACACAAGTAATAATTCCGGTTTAGTACTTTCATTTATTGTTAATCCATATTCTTCAAATCCCGGCGAGATCGGGTTGAAATTTGAAGGTCAAAATTCTGTGTCTGTTCAAAATAATTTCGAATTAAAGGTAAGTGCTTTTAATGATCTGGTAGTATTTGAAAAACCAAAAGTTTACCAAATAGATACAAGTAATAATATTGTTAATCTACCATGGAATTTAACATGGACTATTCAGAGTGGCAACGAAGCTATCTTAACCGGTTGGGGAAGTTATGATGGATCGCTACCATTGATAGTAGATATTCGCCAAGCTAATACTATTTTACCGGTAATGCCCGGCAATGCTGACTGGGGAACATGTTTGGGTACAAGTGCAACTGATGAAATAATTGATAATTGTGTTGATATATATCATAATTCTTTTGTTTGTGGTAGGACTTATGGAAGTTCATTTCCCGGAATCATCGGCACATCTGTTGGTCAAACGCTGAGTGGTTTTGTCGATGCATTTGCAACTAAATTCAATGTTAATCAGGAAATTGTTTGGTCAACCTATTATGGCGGAATGACACCTTCAAATCCTTTTGGTGGTTCCTATTGGTCGGATGACGAAGCTGCATTTGGTCTTTGCGCTACTAAAGACGGCGATGTCCTTTTAGTCGGAGAAACAACAGATTCCGATTTTCCGTTACCAAGCAGTGCTTCAGGTTTTTTTCAAAACTATTTAGCTGGAGAACCAGATGGATTTATTGTACAACTAAACGGATTGAATGGCTCTAGATTATGGGCGACATTGTATGGAGGGATTACAAAAGAGAATATTCATTCGGTTATTCAGCCAATCGGTGAACATTATTTTATCGTAGTCGGCTCTGTAGCCGGATTGTGCGAAGACCCTAATAATCCAGGATTTCCAACGCCCAATAAAATACTTGTGCGAAATAGTTGTGTTCCAAATCCAAATCCTGCAAATATGTTTGATAATGGTATAGCATTGTGTAATTCGAGTGGTGGCTATTTTGATAATATTGCATATAGCGGTGGAACATTTCCATTATTTGAACGGAAAGGGTTTATTTCCAAATTTGATCTTGATTCGAAAGATCTTTTACAATCATCATTTTTTGGTGGTACAGGAGTTTCTTACCTTCAAGACATTGCATATCATAGTGGTAAAATATCAGTTTTGGGCAGAACAAGCCCAACTTCGACATCCTCTACATGTTCTGTTCCAGCAGCAGCACAAATGCCATTATGCGATATCGGAGGGTATTTTCAGACTGCTACTTCAAACTCTAGTTTTTCTGATCAAAATTCAGGAATTATCGCCGAGTTTGATGGTAGTTTCAATTTGATTTGGTCAACTTTATTTGGAAGTTGTGATAATGTAATGACAACTCATTTGGCATATAATTCAACCGGAAATTTATATGTAACCGGATGTATTGAATCGGCAAATAATGTTTTGGGATCAAACTGTTCAAGCGCAACCAACTCATGTGTATTTCCTTTATGTCAGCCAAATTCGATTTCTTATTTCAGAGACCACTATGATAATATTAACAATGTAAATATTGATGTAGATCGCGATTTTTTCATTACAAGGTTTGATAATGACAGAAACATTGTATGGTCTACATTTTTAGGTGGGAGTGGCGAAGATTATAATGCCGCAAGGCTCAATTCTGAAGAAAATGCAGATATAGCAATTGACAATAGTGATAGAGTCTTTTTATTTGGCACCTCGAGGAATATTTCAGGGAATGTTAATGGCGATATTGATTTAAGTAATCCCGTCGGACAGGGATGTTATTTCGATGACGTGAATACCAGTTCGACATCTTCAAAACGAGATGCCTACTTAGCCGTATTTGGAGAAGATAACCATCTTTATTGGTCAACTTATATCGGTGGAAAAGGGCAAGAGTGGGGTACCGGAGTTTGTACTGATTATATTGCTCTCACAAACAACTCATATGTATATGTTGCCGGTAATGTTGAAGATGTAGCTTCAAATGGAATAATAACCGGTTCTGACTTATTAAGCTCTTCGGTCTTTGTAAATTCTTCAAACGGCCCATATACAGATGGTTTTATCTGGCGATTTGATTTAACTGCATTAACAATTAATACAGAAGAAATTGCTAGCAATAAAAATTTATTAATTTGGCCTAACCCAGCAGCTGATAAATTCACAATTGCTTTTCCATTATCAGAAAAGATTGCTTTAAAAATCACAAACCCGCTAGGCGCAACTGTTCTTACCGAAAAGTTTAATAGCAATAAATCTGCGCACCAAATTGATGTTTCTCATTTATGTTCCGGAATTTATTTTGTGACGTTAGAAGCAGCTAACAATAAATTTTCAGGCAAACTAATTATTCAAAAATGAAAAAGATATCTCTTATTTTGATTTGGTTATTTTTTTTGCAATCAATATCTGCACAAAACTGGCAACGATTTGCTAGCGATTCAACTTTAAATATTAATGATGTATATATTGATTCAAGTTCATCAGCATTATATGCCAATGCATATATTGTTGATGTCAATGGAGATACTATTCATACACCATCAATTTGGAATGGAATTAATTTTAATAAAATTGGAGATTTTAATTTTACTCCTAATACCGGATTGCCAAAGGCAATAATATCTTACAATAATCAAATTTATATCGGCGGTTTTTTTAATAAATATAATGGGGCGCCGGGAGACTACTTTTTGAAATTAAATGCAAACAATGGGTGGGATACTGCCAGTATCTCGCCCACTTTTATTGTATTATCGTTTGGAGTTTTGGATGACACTTTAATTGTAATGGGTGGATTTAGCACTATCGGTAATATATCCAGCACAAGTATTGCAAAATTTGCGAATTCGAC
>JANLRG010000325.1:0-4017 GCA_031361545.1 Bacteroidota bacterium | reverse complement strand
TTGAAAGCCTGTTTTTGATAAAGCCGCCTTTAAAACTTCGACATTAGGTAAGCGTTTGGCTTTGCGGGCTTTGCGCCATTCTTTTACAATATTACCCACTGTAACATCATACGCGCCATTGCTTTGCAGCGCAGCATCCCTTGAAATCTTCAAAATTTCCCATAATTCAGATGAAATGCCTATCCATTTATTCTTTTTATAGGTTTTCGATAAAATTGAAATTTCACTTTTTTCATCATAATCACTGAAAATGGTGTTGAGGGCATCCACACGTTCATAAGCTTTGTTGACCGCCGTTGACAAGGCATTATAATCAGCAGCATAAGCCACTATTTTGAAAGGCGAACCCATTTTGGCCTGGTTGAAAGTGTATTTTTGGACTTGTGCTTTTGAAGAAATGTTTATTAAAATGTGTTTGATATTTTTATAGAGTGCTGCCGTATCTACGGATGTAATATTGACCAAATTAAAATTAGGCTCTCTTTTCAAAATAGTCCTATAACCGCTGCCTTGCCAACAAATAAGTGGCGAATGTTCTGCTGCATAAAAACCGGGTATGGGCTTGAGATATACCAATATTTCACTGTTTTCATATTTTATTATACCGTCTTTAGTCATTGTTTTAGGGCAATGCGTTTGTTCTAAATAATTGATTGTCAATAGGTTAGATATATTGTCAGTGGTTATTTTATTGAATGAAATATAGGTCAGCCAAATGAGTATCAAGATGGTGAAACTGGATTTGAAAACGGTTATGAATTTAAAAGAAAAGGCATCTTTCAAAAAATTTTTAACCTTTGGAAATATATTTATCATATTTATTGAGTCATTAAATCTGCTATTATTTAAAAACGAAGACCCTGTTTTTACAATAAAATAAAGGGGTGAAAATACATACAAACCCAAGCCTACTACGCCCGCCGCATCGTGCATAAATGTATCGGGCATCCAGCCAAATAAGACTATTAATGCCATTCAATATAGGCTAATGCTGCAAATGCCAGTGTGAAAAAATGCAGCGTTCGAGTGGGTAAATAAAGAGAACCAATGAAGCAGACTGACGCACTTTCGATGTAGTTATAATCTTTTTCATAGTCTTTAATTTTAATTAGGTTAAAAAATAGATAGTTGTTTACTTTTGAATTGTAAAAAGCTTTCGCAAGCTGCCTTTCGGTGTTGAAATAGCTATAAAATAAGTACCATTAATCAGCGCGTTGACATCCAATATCTGTTCATGCCGCCCGACATTTTGAAAGGTTGAGACTGTTTTAATAGATTGATTTTGACCCAACATATTCAAAACACTTATCTCAATCGGCATACTTTCGGACAATTCGTACTGTACATTCAATAAATGACTCGTTGGATTAGGGGAAAGCAGGACGGCAGAAAGCCCTGTTAATTCAACAACACTTGTTTTTATAACACGGATATTAATAGTTACAATACTGTCGCATCCATTTTTAGCCATCAATTGGCGTTTGAGTGTTGTATCGTTTTTGTAAGTGATGCCTTCATATAACTGTCCAAATTGTAGGATGGTATCAATTTTAGTATCAAAAGTGGGTTTTATGGTAATATAAACTGCTCGTAGTGTATCTGTTCTACTGGCCGTCAAGATGTCCACAAAAGCGGCATTTTCTGTATAAATTTTATTTTTATAGATACTTCCTTTGCACAAAGTCAATCTAAATGTATCATAAATCAGTATTTTTTTAACCGTACTGAGGGCATATTCGGTTATAACAGGGTCGTTGAAATCAAAATAAATAGCGGCTTTGTTTTTAATCTCTGTACCTATAGGCAATGGGTTTTTACTTTTTATTTTAAAATTCAAAAAACCATTGCTCGCAACAACATTGACAAAACTATCAGGCAAGAGAATCGGGTCAAAAATCCAAGCCACAATATTACCTTTCATTTCCATTCTGAAATTATGACTCCAAGCGAGCATTTCAATCGTCAATGGGTCTAATACTGAGGGGAGGGTATCAATGACCCTTACGGTAAAAGCTGTATCCGTTCCCGTATTTTGAAAACGAATGGTGTAATTAAAGACTTGATTTTCGAGCGTCGCTTTGTCGGTATATTGAACGGTTTTGTCATTCGGGTCAAATGAACCGACGACAATGCCTTTCAAAACATCTCTATTATTAAGCGTATCCTTTTCAAATAATTCAGATTCGACTTTTATCGGGCAATTTATAACTGTACCAAGAGGGGTTTGTTGTTTTGTTTCGAGAAAAATGCCAAATGTTAAGTATTGCCCTGATGAAAGTTTAAAGGGTTTTGATTGTATTTTTTGACCGAATGCTTGTATTTCAATAGAAGACAAATTATTTCCTCTATATATTAAGGCTGAATCAATGGTTATTTCAAACCGCACATAAAAGAATCTAAAGGAGTAGTGAGATTAAAGTTTTTAAAAGTCATGCCCCAATTGAAAATCCAACCATTATCGCTTTTAAATCTATCAAACACTGACAAAGTCCAGGTGCCATTTAAAGGGCAACCCAAAAGCGTTGTGAAACTTTCATCCGTTTTTAAGACTGTGTTCGCAGGCACTTTTGCAATAACGCCCGTTTGCGGACTAACGAAATTTTTCAAAGTTTTGGTGGCACTTGAACTCCAGTAATAATCATAGCCGATGCCAGGTGGATTTAATGCGGGATTGTTAGTGTCTCCACCAAAAGGGGCATCTTGCTTATTGGGGATACCCAAGTGTATCTCGTTGACACTCCTTGTAGTGACATCATATTTGTGCAGAGTCATAGATTTTCCAGAGGGGCAAATAATTTTCATTTCTAAATCTCTTGCCCAACTATGCTCCATATTAATTCTCACTTGTTGAAGATCGCTTACAGTATTGAGCGTTTGACCGCTTTCAAAGCCTACGACTTGTATGGGCATCGTGTACTCTTGCGTAGGTTCATCGGGTATGAATTTAATTGTATTATTGATAAAAAAATCAGGTCTTGATTTAAGCAACTTATGCGTATAAGAGATGGTGGCATGGGTATCTTTCTGCTCTGGTTTGACAGATAATATCATGGTGTCGCCTATTTTTAAAGATATACTGGGTTTAATAAAGAATTCAGGTTCACTCGATACTTGAGCTTTATATTTTTTTTGGATTTGACAGCCTGCGGTATCTTTGATGGTTAAAGTAATTTCAAAAATACCCCCTACTCGAAATTCATAAACGGCATTTTTACCTGTCAATACAGTCCGCCCAAACGACCACGTAAAAGTAGAAAGGCTATCTGATTGAGTATAACGGCTACCATTTTGAGGATAAGTGCCTTTTCCACTGAATTGTACTTTTGTACCTGGACAAATTTTGAGAACAGAATCCGTAGTAACAGGCGTCGTCTCGATAGTGCCTAAAATGGTTTGACATTGGGCATGAGTCTTTGTTGAAATAAGGCATGAAAAGGCGAAACAAAGACTTAATGCGATTAAACGTGGTCGAGTAATGACTTTCAACATTTTATACGGTTTTTATTATTTTTATTGCTAAAATGCTTTTTATACTGAGGGGGTCTATTTTTCCCCGCTCTACTTTTAATTTATTGAGCGATTATTAAACCTTGATGATACACCTGTTTTAAGTGGCAATTGCGTTGAATACGTGCCTTCTGCCGTATAAATATGGGACGGACTGGGCAATACAGAAATTCCACCATCGCCAAAATCCCAACGATAATTGACATTCGGGCTGCTGTTTGCGTTGAAAAATTGATAGGTTTTAGAAGTAATTGAACAAGAGTCCGTAACCGCAAAAGTGAAATTCGTAAGCAGTTTTGGGTAGACCACAACTCTTATTGAATCTTTAACTAGGCAACCATTACCTGTATTAATACTCACATAATACGTGATTGAATTGGCTGGTGAAACGACAAGGGTTTGCCCGGTTGCTTGCGGAAAACCAGTCCACGTATATTGAATTGGGGCTGTACCCGTCGCATTCGCTTTTAGCGTTATGGATTAGCCAGGACAAACAACGGTGTCCTTTGG
>JANLRG010000288.1:0-7869 GCA_031361545.1 Bacteroidota bacterium | reverse complement strand
TCCTCCAAGAGCTGCTTTTTCTATTTTAACCGTGCCATTTGAAGAGCTGTCACCGCAGCCTCGATACCTTTGTTGCCGTACTGTCCACCAGCACGATCCAATGCTTGCTGCATATTTTCAGGAGTTAATACACCAAACACTACAGGAATTGAATAGTCGAGATTCAACCGGATGATTCCTTGAGCTACTGCATCACAAATAAAATCAAAGTGTCGGGTTTCGCCTTGAATGACACATCCCAAACAAATAACGGCATTGGGTTGGTCATTTACAATTGCTATTTTTGCACCTAATGGTAATTCAAAACTTCCTGGAACATTTTTTCGAATAATGTTTTCTTCTTTACAACCAGCTTCTATTAAAGTCTGATAACATGCTCTGTAAAGTGACTCAGTAATTTGTTCATTCCATTCTGAAACCACAATGGTAATCCGTAAGGAGGATCCATCGAGCAATGATTTTACGGTAGATAAGTTTTGATTGGAAGATGACATGTGGATGTAAAAAAAAACCGGGTGAAGTACCCGGTATAAAATTATTTATTCATCATGGCTTCGGCACGCGCGATGTACTTATCAACTTGAGTTCCTTCATTCGATGTAGGATAATCTTTTTTAATTTCTTCGTAAGCCGATTTTGCTCCGCCCCAATTTCCTTTCACTTCATGAGCAATTCCTAATTTCATTAACATCATAGGCGTACTAAAAGCATTCGGATGGTCTTTGGTAGCTTTTTCATAAAATGAAATAGCTTCATCCGTATTTTTCAATTCAGTATAGGAGTCTCCAATTGCTCCAGCAACTAAAGAACCAGTCATTTCATCTTTCGCATCGTAACTTTTTAATGCTTCAATTGCTTTATCATATTCTTTATTTCGCAGATAAGCCATTCCCAAATAATAACGAGCAAGGTTACCTGATTGACTCACACTGTAGTTTGCTACTATTTCTTCAAGCCCAGGATTTTTTCCATCGCCATTGATAGCTAACTTTAATGAATCGGCAAAAAGATATTGTTCAGCATGAAACAAAACTTCCTGAGCTTCCTTTTCTTTATTAGAGACATATACATTTTGATAAAAGATGTATCCACCAATTGCTAAAACGAGTGCACCGATAATTATTCCAAGACTTTTCTTGTTCTGGTTAATAAAATTTTCAGTCTTTCCAATTGCATCTGCAACTGTAAAGTCTTGATCTTGTTGATTTTCTGCCATTTTATGACCTATTCTTATTTTAAAGAGTTCGCAAAATTAAATTTTTTTACGAAAGGAGCAATATTTTTCCTCTCTAAGCACTTTGTTTGTTGAACATATTATTTTTGAGAATGCAATTTTACTCTAAAACCACCATTTAGTTTCTTAGCCGTGAAATAGTTTCGAACAAAGAACCTTTAATTTTTCTACTTTTGCCGAGGAACTTCAAGTAAATCAATGAATATTAAAAACCTAGTTTTTTCCTCCATTTTCGCTCTGGTTTCTTGCCATCATGAAATTCCAGTCCAAGTGTTTGGTGAAGTTGTGGATTCCACTCAAGCTATCAAGTCCACAGAATTACAACAGAAAATGAAAGGCCTTGCTATCTTAAATCTGACAATATCTGGTAAAGTTGAAGACGTTTGCAAGGCAGAAGGATGCTGGATGAAGTTGGATTTGGGAGAAGAGAAACGTTTATTAATTCGCATGAAGAACCGAGCTTTTTCTGTGGATGATCAGATTCAAGGAAAGTATGCTTTCGTAAAAGGAACAGTTTATTATGATACAATTTCCATTGAGAAATTAAAGAAGCACGCAAAAGAAGATGGTGATTCGGATTCAATTGTTTCAGTAATTACCGTTCCAGAAATTAAATTAGTAATGGAAGCCTCAGGAGTGATGACACGATAGAAGCGCTAATAGTAAATAGACAAATGAATCAAGAAATAAAACTGGTCGAGTGTCCAAGAGATGCAATGCAAGGATGGGAAGAGTGGATACCGACACAACAAAAAATAGATTATATCAACTCTTTATTGCAAGTAGGATTTGATACCATAGATTTTGGATCGTTCGTTTCGTCAAAAGCGATTCCTCAACTTAGAGATACAAAAGAAGTTTTAGCTAGTCTCGACTTGTCTTCTTCAAAATCAAAATTATTGGCCATCGTTGCCAATGTACGAGGAGCAGAAGAAGCATCCGTTTTTGAACAAATCACATATTTGGGTTTTCCCTTTTCCGTTTCTGAAGAGTTTCAAAAGCGAAATACAAATTCAAGCATTGAAGAATCTTTGGGAAGAGTTCGGGAAATAAGAGATATCTGCACCAAGAGTCGTAAACAACCTGTCATCTATATTTCGATGGGTTTTGGTAATCCGTATGGAGAATTATGGAATACAGAAGTAGTGATCAAATGGGTGAAAAAACTTTCGGAGGAAGGAATATCTATCATCGCTTTATCGGATACGATTGGAGTAAGTACTCCTGAAAATATTTCTTATTTATTTAATGACCTTATTCCAGAGTTTCCGGAAATTGAATTCGGTGCACATTTACATTCAGATTCTAAAACATGGAAGGAAAAAGTGATCGCTGCAAAAAATAATGGATGTCTGAGATTTGATTCAGCGATGAAAGGTATTGGCGGTTGTCCTATGGCTAAAAATGAATTGGTCGGAAATTTGGCTACGGAGAATTTAATAGATTTTTTCGGCGGCATAAGTTCATTGAATTTAAATGAAAAGGCTTGGCAAAATTCGATGTTAAAGGCAAATGAGATTTTTCACTGAAATATGCACAACCAAATTTGAATTATCAGGTATGTAAAAAGTATAAAAAAATTGTTGTTTATAAGTTGAAATCAAATAGAGCCTTGATTCTTTAAAACTCAGTTTTCTCTTATTATGTTTGTAAGAATAAATAAATATCAATCTCGTTTAGTGAAAATGATGAATAAAATAATGACAAAGTTATTACGATCAATTTTCTTTTCTATTCTTCTGCTACTTTCTTTAAATACAATCGCTCAAAAAAGCGGGTATTTGCAAATAAATGGAAAGATTAAAAAGGATAATAAACCAGAAATGGGTGTCACTATTGAAGTAAGTGGGAGTGGTACACCTACACAAACCGTGAGTTCGAAAGACAATGGTTCTTTTAATTTTAATCTGGACCTTCAAAAAAACTTTACTATCAAATTCATGAAAAATGGTTTGGTAACCAAAGTTATCGAATTTAATACGACGGTGCCAGGAGATCAAAGTGATATCATCTATCAAAAAGAGTTTAACATGGATCTTTTTACTGATGTCGCTGGTGTTTCTCAAGAGAAAGCCATGAATAAGCCAGTAGCAAAGTTTACTTATAATCCAACTTATGAAGATTTCGAATATGATCAAACCTATTCTAGGCAAATACAATCGGAACAAGAATCTGCAAGGAAAATTGCAGAAGAATTAAATAAGCAACAAGAAAGAGCTCGATTAGATTCATTGAATAAAGTTTGGAATGATTCACTTGTAAAAGTAAAAGCTAGAGAGGCGGAATTATTATCCAAAAAAGCTGAACAAGATCGACTAGCAGCAGAACAAGCAAAATTGAAACAAGATTCAATCACAAGAGCGAATGCCGCTTCGAGTGCTGCTACCTTAGCAGCAGACCGCGAAAAAAATAGATTGGATAGTTTAGCGACAGTTAAGGCCAAAATGGAGGCCTCAGTTGCAGCCAAAGAGAAAGCCAGACAAGATTCGTTGGATCGGGCAAGTGCAGATCAAGTCCGCTTAAAAGAGTTAGCAGACATCAGAGAAAAGGCACGACAAGACTCTCTTACAAAAGCGCAAGCTAATCAAGCCAAGGCAGATGAAATTGCCAGGACAAAAGCGGAATCACTTGCCAAAGCGAAAGCGGAATCTGATAAAGTTGCTGCTGAAAATTCAAAACGTGATTCAATTGCAAAAGCCGATCTGGCTGAAAGAGCAAGACTCAAAGCTAATGCCGACTCCGCCGACAAAGCAAAAGCAGATGCAAAACGTTCCGCAGAACTTGAAAGAATTGCAGAAAAATCTAGAAAAGATTCGACTGATGCAGCACAAGTTCGTGCTAAAAACAGAGCTCAGTTTATCAGTGATTCTACTAGTCAGGCCAATGCTGCTAAAGTTAAGGCTGATTTAGTGGCCAAAGACATTGCTAAACAAAAAGCAGAAAGCGATAGAATAAATTTACTCACTGCAGAGAAAGCAAAACAAGATTCTATTCTCGCATCAAATCAAGCTGCAAAAGATAAAGCTGAAGCAGATCATTTAAAAATGATAGCTGCAGAAAAATCAAAACAAGATTCTATTGTTGCATCTAATCAAGCTGCAAAAGATAAAGCTGAAGCGGATCGATTAAAAATGATAGCAGCAGAGAAAGCGAAACAAGATTCTATTGCTACATCTAATCTTGCCACTAAAGAAAAAGCGGAAGCGGATCGATTAAAAATGATAGCAGCAGAGAAAGCAAAACAAGATTCCTTGTTCTCTGCCAAACAAGCATTAAAGGACAAAGAAGAAGCAGATCGTAAATCAAAAATTGCAGCCGAAATTGCTGAGCGGAAAAGACTTTTAGCAGAAGCAAATGCTACTCAAGAAGCTTCCAATAAAGCAAAAGGAGTAGCTGTTACAACAGCTGTTCCTAAAATCATCGACTCAGATTATAAAGATGGAATCACTGAGGAGACCGTAAAGGAAGACAATCGAATTATCTATAGGACAGTTGTGAAGAAAGATGGGTCAGCTTCTAATTATCAAAAGATAGTTTATAATTGGGGAGGAATTTTCTATTTCAAAAATGATAACAGCATCACTGAGCTAACTTTTCAGCAAGAATTAAAAAATGCGAAGGTTGCTTCTAAATAAATAATTTTAAATCTAAATAATCTTAGAAGCCAGAGATTTTCTCTGGCTTCTTTTGTTTCTACTCCTTATGTTATGATATTCTTATACCAAAATAGAATGGTGGTTAATTTAAGTTTAAACGGAACTTTGTTTATGGATGAATTTTTTCAGCAAACAATATCGTTCTACAAATGATAATTTTATTAATTTTGAAGCATTAAATAAATTTATGTCAAAATCAAATCGCCCCGTCATTCTTGTTACCAATGATGACGGAATCACTGCTCCGGGCTTACACGCATTAGTCGATGCTATCAAGGATCTTGGAGATGTTTTCGTTGTTGCTCCTGATAGTCCACAATCAGGAATGGGACACGCCATTACAATCAATAATTTATTACGACTTGATAAAGTAGATTCTTATGGAGACCATTGGTATCAATGTTCAGGGACACCGGTAGATTGTGTAAAATTGGCTATAGATAAAATTCTTCATCGCCAACCAGATCTTTGCGTTTCAGGAATAAATCACGGTTCGAATTCTTCTATCAATGTTATTTATAGCGGCACTATGTCTGCCGCTATGGAAGGAGCCATAGAAGGAATTCCATCTGCAGGTTTTTCATTTTTAAATCACCGACTGGATGCTGATTTTACGGCATGTAAACCTTATATAAAAAAAATTGCTGAAAATATTTTAAAGAATGGCTTGCCCAAAGGAACGCTCGTCAATGTAAATATCCCTAATCTTTCTGCCAAGGAAATTAAAGGTGTGAAGGTTTGTCGACAAGCGATGGCAAAATGGGAAGAAGAATTTGACGAACGATTAGATCCAAATAAACGAAAATACTATTGGTTGACTGGTAAATTTACTAATTCAGATAAAGGGCAAGATACAGATGAATGGGCGTTATTGAATGGTTACATTTCAATTGTTCCAGTTCAATTTGATTTCACTGCGCATCATGCAATTCCATTTTTGAATGAAATGAGTTATGAAATTGAAAAGTAAAATCAATGATACTTTTTGGAATGGATTTATACTTGGAGTCGTTCTTGTCCCTGCTTTTTATTTTTTTGCTGAAGGAATAAGGAAAATAATTGCAATCGTTAAGGAAGATGATTATTTATTAAGACCTCCTATAACACAATTACTGGCATTGCTGTTTTCGATAATTTTTTTTCGAATAATTATGGTAAATTGGAAAAAAGAAAATTTAGGCCGAGGATTTCTTTTTGTAATTATGATAGCTGTAATCTGTTATTTCATTTCATATTTCAAATTTAGAAATGCGTAATGAGTAAATTTAAAAATACATTTGTTATTGGTTTTGTTCTAGGACTTGTCGTTCCACCGTTAGCATTTATTCTTTATAACATCTTCAATAATCCAGAAAAATCAATCCTTGAAAATTTGTTTTTCTATAAATCTGGAGGAGTTCTGTCCAATGTAATTAGTCTTTCTGTTATCGCCAATCTAATTCCTTTCTTTGGATTTTTGAATTCAAAAAATGAACGAGCCGCTCAGGGTGTTATCGGTGGCAGTTTTGTTTATGTATTTATAGTTTTAATTATTATATTAACTAAATGAAATATTATATAATTGCTGGAGAAGCTTCGGGGGATCTTCATGCATCAAATTTAATTAAGGAGATTAAAAAAATTGACCACCAAGTTACGATAAGGGCTTGGGGCGGCGACATGATGGAGAAGCAAGGAGCGACAATCGTGAAGCATTATCGTGATTTAGCATTTATGGGTTTTGCAGAAGTAATTTTGAACTTAAAAACAATTTTAAATAACATTCGGTTTTGTAAAGAAGATCTTCTAAAATTTAAACCGGATGTTTTAGTATTGGTTGATTATCCTGGTTTTAATTTGCGCATAGCAGAATTTGCTCATCAACATCAAATAAAAGTTGTTTATTATATTTCACCTCAAGTTTGGGCATGGAAGCAATCGCGTGTCAAAAAGATTAAGAAAGTCGTTGATCGAATGTTAGTGATATTGCCATTCGAAAAACAATTTTACGAAAAATTCAATATGGATGTTGATTTTGTTGGCCATCCTTTGTTAGATGCCATCGATCAACAAAAAAATTCTTTGTCAAATCAAAAAGAATTTCGAAGTAGATACCAATTAGACGCTCGTCCAATTATTTCTATTTTACCAGGAAGTAGAACACAAGAAATCAAAACGATTCTTCCTATTATGATGCAGATGGAAGAGGAGTTTCCTGATTTGCAATTTATAATCGCTGGAGCGCCATCTCAATCTGAAAAACTGTATAGCCAAATCCTAAATAATAGAAACGTAAAAGTTATTTCAGGGGAAACTTACTCATTGCTGTCGGCCTCAGTAGCAGCATTGGTAACGAGTGGGACTGCAACGTTGGAAACGGCTCTGTTAAATATTCCGGAGGTTGTTTGTTATAAAGGGAGCAACGTCAGTTATCAAATTGCCAAAAGAATTATTGATGTTAAATATATTTCATTGGTTAATTTGATAATGGATGAGGAAGTTGTAAAGGAATTAATTCAGGATGAATTAAACGCATCTAATTTAAAAGTCGAGTTGTTGAATATTTTGAACTCAGAAAAAAGAGAAATATTGTTAATGAAATATGGATTGCTGAGAGAGAAACTTGGTGGCATTGGAGCATCAGCTTTAGCAGCCAAAATTGTATTTCATGAAGCGCAAAATAAATTACTAATAAAAGTTGGTTAATTAAATAAGTTGATTTTTTTTTAGTAAAGTAGAAATGAAAACGATTTCTACTTTTAGAGAATGAATTTATTTAGCCATGCACCTTTCATTCGTATTCTTCCTGCATTTGTTTTAGGAGTCACGATTGGTTTTTTTTTACCTATTAATCAGAATTTTATTTGGGAAGGATTGATCGCTTGTGCATTAATTTTTTTCCTCTGGCTTAACGCTCCAGTTAAACACCACTATTCTTATAAATTTGTCAGTGCTGTTTTAATTTCTCTCCTTTTTTTTGGAATTGGCTTTTTACTGAAT
>JANLRG010000260.1:0-2348 GCA_031361545.1 Bacteroidota bacterium | reverse complement strand
ACTTCTGGTATTTCTCTGGTTACATATATTCTATTTTGCATATATTCTTATTGTATCACAAATTTATTTGATAAATTTATTTATAAAGTGACACTTTGTCCTAGGCAAAGCGCTTCGCAGACACTCTGTCCTAGACAAAGTGTCGAGGACAGAAACGGAAAAAATAAATAAATTTAGTTGACATCAGACTTGACAAAAAACTCATATATGCTAAGCTATATACGTCAAGGCTCAGTAGCTACGACACCACAACCACTCAGAATTCATGAACAATAAATTAATACCGCAAGCTGTAGGAGTTATTTTCTTACTGATCACTACTAGTGTTCACTCGAAAGAGCGAGCCAGTGACCAACAAAAAAATCACTCCAAACCAATTGAAAATTTAATAAAACTAGGAAAGGAATCAATTCCTCTTCGTGCTCGAGTTACGATTTACCACGCCTCTGAAACCAAGTCGGATAGTTACACAATGTCCGGAAAAACTGCCTCATTGGTGAAAATCAAAACAGTACAAGATATGGGTCTTGTTGTTATGGCTGTAAACCCTGCTATCATACCCTATGGCACTGTTGGCCAATTTACGGACAAAAATGGCAATAAACGCATTGGTGTCGCCGTTGATACTGGTAAAGATGTTAAGTCAGCCAAAGCGTCAGGTGGTAAAACACCTGTTATCGATATTTACAGTAAAAAAGCAATAACCGGTGAGTATCACGATTTTAAAATCATGAAATATCATGGTCCTAACTTTAAGACTGAATTGAATGATACACAAAGGACACAGTACCTTCAGGACGTCAGGGACACATTTGTAACTGTAAACCGCCAACTCCTCGCCATAAGATGAAAAAAACCCAACCTAAACCCAAAGCGCAAGAGGATATTTTCTCTTGCGCGTTTTTTACTGTTGAATAAGTTCACATACATATGAGACTCTAGTATTATCAAACTAGCGTCAAAACAAAATGCGAATATTCAACAAATTTAAAGGAACAAGAGGGTTTGTATCAACATACAATCACCTGCTAAGGTTACGCAATATGGACGAATCAGCAATACGAAAAGCTAAGATACTTACCCATGTACATAAACATGGTATAGAGAGTGCAGTGGATGCTTTTGGTGTGGGAAGATCGACAATCTTCACATGGAAGAAACAGTTGAAGATTTCCAATGGTCACATTGGAGCATTGAGCAACAAATCACGAGCACCGAAAAGTCGAAGGTTTCGAATATCTAACCCTGTACTTGAAGATAAAATCATAGAACTCCGAGGAATAATTCCAAGTATCGGTAAGACTCAGATATATCATCAAATCAAAAATAGTATCAAGACTTCAGAGTCAACTGTAGGTAGAGTACTTAAGGATCTAAAGAAGCAGAACAGATTACCTCTTCGTGGTCAAAAGCCTGAGAAACAGAAGAAAACCATAGAGAGAAAGCGTAGGAGTAAGAAAGTTGGCTTTGAGATTGATACAGTTGTTCGACATGTCTGTGGAGTGAAATGGTACTTTGTAAATGCTATTAACATTGAAGATAGAAAAGGGTTTAGTTATGCAACAACAAGTCATTCATCAGGTGAGTCCTCTCAGATATTCAAACAGGTTGATATGCATATTAAGCAGGTCCAGACAGACAACGGTAGTGAGTTCCTTGATCACTTTCATAGATATTGTGAGCAGAACAATATTGAACACTTCTTCATATATCCTCGCACACCCAAGCAGAATGCGCATATCGAACGCTTTAACAGAACTCTTGAAGAAGAGTTCATTAGATGGCAGAGACAGGTTATGTGTGACAGAAACAACATTGAACTTCTTCGAAAAAAACTTGCTGAATACATGAGCTATTACAACAATATTAGGCCTCATACAGCCTTAGCATTTCTACCACCGATGGTGTATGCTAAAAAGCAACTAGAGTCTCATATGTAGTGGACTAATACAACTGTTTGACAGCAGATTTATATTTGATAATATGTATTATAACGAGCTAAGGACGGGACAGAGGTCCGTTAGACCATTTGGACTTTAAACCCCTAACCGTCGGCTGGCGCCCTGTCGCGTGGAATAAACACATACCAACAAGGATATTTTATTTTATGCTTTAATATATTAAACATATATGTATTATGTATATTCTTATCATCTGCATACGACCTAATTAAACCTGCCATAAAATCAGCCAATCGTATCAAAAAGAGTCAAAATACAATTATGCAATAAGGTTTTTATGTGGAAAACTTTATGAAAAAATTACTCTGCTTTTTAATATATATTTTCGTCTATTTTTCAACCACAATCCAATCAATCAGAGAACAGTTAAGGTCAAGAATACCGACA
>JANLRG010000208.1:0-1383 GCA_031361545.1 Bacteroidota bacterium | reverse complement strand
AACCAAAACCTCTTTCATACTGAGGGGGTCGAGCAAAACAAGCTCAGTGAAATTGCGGTCGCCGCCTTTGTTGGTTACGAGGTAAACTTGCTTATTGTCGGGTGTCCAATTGAGTGTATTAGCATTTTCAAGCGTACCACTCGAATAAATTTTGACAAATGCCGTGTCATCTATCCTCAAAATATCGTTTGAGCCATCGGGATTGGAGCGAGAAGCCAAACGCAGGTTTTCGTCCCAATCAAAATCCCAACCGCCAATACGATCTTTGTTTTCACGCAGAAGTTTCATTTCACCCGTTGCGATATTGAGTTCATAAAGGTCGTGCCATGCCTTGTCGCGATTGTTGAGTCCTACCCATATTTTATTGGGATTTTTCTTTGAAACATTATAGATTTCAGCTCGCGCACCTTCAATCGGCGTCAAATCTTTAGCACTGGGAACGCCCGTTTTGGCATCAACAGCACCCGCAGGATTAACGGCATAGACGTGAAAATTTTCATTGCCGCCTTTATCTTGTACATAAAGCAGGTATTTTGAATCATCACTCCAGAAGTAATTGAAAACAGGGCGCAGCGTATCGGCTGTGATAGGTCGTCCTTTTTCAAAAGGCTCATTGGCTTTTTTCACCCAGACATTCATCGTGCCTTTGTAGGCTTTTATGAAACTTATCCATTGGGCATCGGGCGAGAGTTGCCCACCCGCTATTTCAGGATTATCGAAAAATATTTCCCGATTGATAAGCGGAATATCTACGGCTTTTTGAGCGGATAATTGGAAGAAGGTTGTGAAAAGTAGGAATAATAGAATTGCTTTTTTCATGATGGAAAGGATTTGGTTAACAGTTGAGATTTTTTTTAAAGAAAGCAATGTACAGAAAGGGTTGCAAATTGCCAAATGTAAATATTGTATTGAAGGGTAAAATACTATATTAGATTTTATTATACAAACAAAAATTTAATATCCAATTGATAGCCTCCTCAGTATTCTCTAAGACTAAATCTGCCTCCGTCAAATAATGTGCAGGCAGAGAAGTCGAGACACCTATGACAAACAAACCTGCCGCCTTAGCTGCTTTAATGCCCGATGCTGAATCCTCAATGCCTATACAATCCGAAGGCATAAAACCCAGACTCTGCACCGCTTTCAAATAGCAATCGGGATGGGGTTTATGGTTCAAAACATCATCGGCGGTGATGACATCTTTGAAAAAATGAAACAAACCCGCGCCTTTCAAACTCAGCATCGCCCCGCTTCGATTACTGGATGTCGCCACGGCTAAATCATAGTGGTGCAACAAAGGAATAGACTCCTTCACACCCTTGTGCTGCGGCACACCTTGCGCTATTTTTTCTTCAAAAACTCGCCTTTTAGCTTGTAAAAGCG
>JANLRG010000185.1:0-2698 GCA_031361545.1 Bacteroidota bacterium | reverse complement strand
TTTAGATTTGTCTAAACAATTTTTAAAAATGCTTACCTTCACTGAAGAAAATTATTTAAAAGCAATTTTTCAATTAGAAGAAATGGATATCAGTAAGATCACCACCAATTCCATTTCTGAAAAGTTGTTGACTACTCCAGCAACTGTTTCTGATATGTTGCAAAAATTATTTGGAAAGAAATTGGTGAATTATCAAAAATATTACGGCGTGTCATTGACGAATTCTGGTAAAAAGTTAGCTGTGAATGTAGTTCGTAAGCATCGATTGTGGGAACTTTTTTTATTTGAAAAACTTGGGTTTAATTGGGATGAAGTGCATGAGATTGCAGAGCAACTCGAGCACATTCAATCAGAAGCTTTGGTGAAACGACTTTATGAATTTATGGGCAAGCCTTTAAAAGATCCGCATGGAGATCCTATTCCTGATGAGAAAGGAGTTTTTCCTATTTTGAATACTGTTCCATTAAGCTTAACTGAAATCAAAAAGAATGCATTAATTGTTGGAGTGACAGATCATCGAACCGATTTTTTAAAATACCTACAAAAAATCGGACTGAATATTGGCATTCGATTAAATATTCAAGATGTAATCTCCTATGATCAGTCAATGGAATTATTGATTGAAGGAGAACGAAATTCAATCCATATTAGTCACGATGTGGCCAAGAATATATTAGTGAATTTACTATAAAGATTAAATTGATGATTAAACAATCGGACCAGTCACTTTCAGAAGTTTTTGAAAGTGTAGATACAACAGCTCAGAAATCTAAATTCAAAAAACTTTTCAGTTTCATAGGCCCAGCTTATTTAGTAAGTGTCGGATATATGGACCCAGGAAATTGGGCAACAGATATTGCAGGAGGAAGTAAATTTGGATATGCATTAATTTGGGTTCTCTTGATGTCAAACTTAATGGCTATTCTTTTACAAAGTTTAGCAGCACGATTAGGAATTGTGAGAGGACGAGATTTGGCACAAGCTTCAAGAGAAACCTACTCTAAACCCATCAATTTTTCACTGTACATTCTTGCTGAAATAGCCATTGCCTCGTGCGATTTGGCCGAAGTCTTAGGAATGGCAATAGGAATCCAGTTACTGTTTGGTATTCCATTGTTTTATGGTGTTTGTATTACCGTCTTAGATACTTTCCTTTTACTTTTCTTAATCAATTTCGGAATAAGGCGAATGGAAGCATTTATTTTCGGACTTGTTTCCATAATTGGAATGGCTTTTTTAGCTGAAATGATTTTAGCTAAACCCTCCTTGCACGAAATTAGTTCAGGGTTTATTCCTTCTCTTCCCGGGGAGTCAGCATTGTATATTGCGATTGGAATTATTGGAGCTACTGTTATGCCTCATAATTTATATTTACATTCTTCTCTAGTTCAAACTCGAAAATTTAAAAGAAATCATTCAGAAATTCGAAAGGCAATTCGTTATAATATTTTTGACTCTGTCGTTGCACTTAACCTTGCCTTTTTTGTCAATGCTGCAATATTAATATTGGCAGCTTCTACTTTCTTCAAAAACAATATGTTTGAGGTGACAGAAATTCAAGATGCTTATCACTTTTTAGCGCCATTAATAGGTTCGAGTTTAGCTCCAAAGTTATTTGCCATTGCATTGATTGCAGCAGGACAAAGTTCAACTATCACAGGAACACTAGCAGGACAAATAGTGATGGAGGGATATTTGAAATTAAGAATTGCTCCATGGATCAGGCGTCTGATTACTCGGCTAATGGCCATCATTCCAGCTTTGCTTGCAATTTATTATTTTGGAGAAGCTGCTACGGGGAAATTACTGATCTTGAGTCAAGTCATTTTAAGTTTGCAGTTAGGATTCGCTGTTATTCCGTTGATCCATTTTGTTTCTGACAAAGAAAAAATGAAAGAGTTCGTAATCCCGAATTATGTTAAAATAGTTTCTTGGCTTGTAGCTTTGATTATTGTTGGATTAAATATTCAATTAATTCAAGAACAGATTAGTCAATGGCTTTCTCATAGTGAGCATCCGACATTTTTATTTTTAATGCTTTTGCCTGTTTTACTTTTTTCTGGCGGACTACTGCTGTATATTACTTTTAGACCATTATTTAAATTCAAAAAAGAAAGAAGTGACTCCATCCTGCATGGTTCCTTCAAAAATATTCAGCCACTTGAAATCAAACCATATCGAAGGATTGCAATTGCCGTCGACTTCTCAAATAGTGATCAAAGCAATATAAGTAATGCTTTAGCTCAAGGTGGTAAAGATGCTGAATACGTGCTAATTCATGTGGTTGAATCAGCTGGCGCTTTATTCATGAAAAATGAAATTCGAGATTATGAATTTGTAACTGATGTCGGCAACTTAAATGCTTATGCTGATAATCTGAGACTACAAGGATACCGAGTAAGCGTTAAAATTGGATATGGAAGTCCTAAGAGAGCGATTCCATTACTCGTAAAGGAATTCAACTCCGATTTGTTAGTCATGGCTGCACACGGGCATAAAGGACTTAAAGACATCCTCTTTGGAACTACGGTTGATTCTGTTCGCCACCAAATTCATATACCTCTTTTGATCGTTATAAATAATTAATCGTAGCTGTAAATTACGAAATGAGAAAATGTAAAAACAAAGTATAAGCTGCATCAAATAATTACTTTTGCAGGATCTATGGCAGAGAAGATTATTATTAAAAATAAGAAGG
>JANLRG010000159.1:0-27898 GCA_031361545.1 Bacteroidota bacterium | reverse complement strand
GGAGCAACCACACAAACCATTTCTGTTAATACAGCAGGAACCTTTACGGTAACTGTTACAAATGGAAATGGATGTTCAGGAAGCGCATCGGCTACCACAATAGTGTATCCTAATCCAGCAGCAGCAGGAGCCATTACCGGTCCGGCTAACACCTGCTTAAGCCAAACAGGATTAGTTTACACTGTTGCGCCAATAGCAAATGCAACTGCTTATATATGGACACTGCCTGCGGGAATGACTCCGGTTACAGGGGGGGTGACAACATTAATCAATAGTATTACTGTGAAAACAAACAGCACCTTCATCAGTGGAAATGTTACTGTAAAAGGTAATAATGCCTGTGGTAATGGAACGGTGAGTGCATCCTTTGCTGTAACACTGTTTACATCTGTACCTTCAAGACCCACTGCTATTAATGGCAAGACTGGTAATGTTTATGGATATTGCCCCGGAAGCACCTATACTTTTACCACCATAGCAAACAATGCCACCAGTTACAACTGGGCTATAGCCTGCGGAACCATTGTAAGCGGACAAGGCACTAATACTGTCTCGGTTCTCATTGGCAGTAATTGCTCCCATTGCAAACTGGATGTACAAGCGGGCAATTGTAAAGGGTTAAGTGGTAAGCGTGAATTATTCCTGAATTCAGTGCTTCCGGCACTAACAATTTCAGGACCAAATTCGGCCTGTGAAAACAGCAATACACTTAAAACCTTTAACGTTTCGGGAACAACAGGAGCTACCTCTTACACATGGTCATCGGCTACAAGCACGGTTAAGTTTTCTGCAGGCGGTATACCCGTCAATCCGTTGACTACAACAGCCACAAGCGTTTCAGTAAATTTCTTTGGAGTAGCCACCGGAATGAAAACGATACAGGTTAGTGCAAATAACGTTTGCGGTAGTGGTGCCATTAAAACTAAGCATGTTGCTATAATAAGCTGTTCGAGAATGGATGGTGATGAAAGCATAACTTCAGTAAACAATTTTGTTGTTTTCCCCAACCCTGCACATGATGAAATGAATATTTCATTGCAATCAGTTGTTGCCGGTGATTATTATCTAAGAGTAATAAACTTAGCAGGACAAGTAGTTCTTTCAGAAACTAAAATTGCGGTAGAAGGGAATAACAACTACGTTATTGATGCTAAAAATTTAGCTGTCGGTTTATATACAATTATCCTGCAATCAGGTGAAACTATGTTGCAAACCCGGATAGTGAAAGAGTAAAAAGAGTATGAAGAATGTATTATAGAGACTGTCTCAGAAAAACGAGGCAGCCTTTTTCCTGACTTCCGCACTTACTTTTTGTGTTTTATAAAAGTGGTTGAAGATTAATTGTTAAGTTACAGTTTACCCGGTAATTTGGGTGTTAAAAGAGGAATTTTACCTTTGTTTTGGTGTTTATAAGAAAGATAAAATCTACTAATGGTCGAACGTACATTCAAGTTGTAGATAAGAGTAGGGGTATTTATAAAGTTTTAAAAAGTTTTGGCAGTGCCATCCATGATACTGAAGTGTTGGCTTTATGCGAAGTAGATAAGCAATGGATAAATAAGTATAGTGTTTATTCCGGCCATCCTATACCACACATTCCGGATATTGAGCCACCCCTCTTTCAGGGGTGCTTGGATTTGATGTTGTAAAGTTATTTAGTCGACCCTCAAAAAGTACTTTTCCAGATTATAATTTGATTTGTTCTTAATGGGATCGATTGTGTTTTGAATAAATTGACAATAAAATAAAGGAACAAAAAAATGTCCTCCTTCCATTTGTTCATTATCCTTTTAAAGTTCATCGCAGCTGCTGCCATCATTACATTTATCGCATCTCCTGCCGTTCCTTTTAGGTAATTTCTAATCATTCGATAATCATGTTTCAGGTGACCGATCACCGGTTCTATGGCTGCTCTGCGTTTATGTCGTTTTCTTTTTGATGCAGTGATGTTTTTGTCAGGTTTCGGTGTATGGAGTTCTGTGTCACCAATTTTTTTTGGCCCTCGATATCCTCGATCTAAGAAAATACTTTTAATTGCTCCTCCTCCAAAATAACCATTTATGGTGTCTCCAACATTTAATGTGAAATCGTAAAGGGTTTGTTCGACCGAATCGGGAAACGGAATGAAAAATACTTTTCTCAATATCGTATCATCGAATAATGCTCCAACAAATCCACCCCCCGCACATAGACCACCCGCATTCAGAAAAATTTTCTTAAATGATTTTAAATTGATAATTGTGTCGCCTGAATAGGAATATTCATAATGCTTCAATTATATGCCCCAAGGGTCGCATTGTTCAATAACATCTTCTATCCAATGCACTGTCTATGGGCAAAGGAATGTACGACTGAGCGAAAGTATTATTTATGAACAAAATAAAAACACCAATATAAACCGATAAAAATAAATGATAATTTATTTTCATATTATAAATGTAGAGTTTAAATATAATCTTTCAAAATTAAACCATTTAGGAATCTCTCAGGCTGCGACGGACTTGTCAACCAATTGTCGTTAATTTTCACATCTCAAAACTAATAAATTTTGCGATGCTTCGACGGACATTCGTCCGTTGTTTTTGGGCTGTGGGTATCCACCCACCGTTAATGTCTCATCGTCTTTCAATACTTTCGTAATTCCAAAATGAAAACCCGTTTCCATAGCGTGCAAAATAAACTACAGGTTTGCGCTGGCCGGCGAATATTTCCTGAGCAATCCATAGACATTTCCTGACAAGACTTTTTAAACACATGGTTAAATGATTTCAGAATTAACAGTCTAGTGTGTTAGTAAAATTATTTTTTACTTTTTAAAAATGGAAAACCAAAAAAAAGAGAACAAAAATGTTAAAACAGGATGATTTGCAATTGCTTTTCAAACAAAAATGACGCTTCAAATACATATTTATATGTATCAAATTGAAAATGGAAAGCACATCTAAAAAGGATCAATTCATTTCTGAACATTTCTTTAAAAGCAGCTGCCTAAACTGCAACTTGTCTTTCAAAGCGAGTTTATTACTTTTAATTAAGATTGAATCATTCTGTGAAAATCTATCAAGACATCCTTTTAAATTTTTATCAGATATAGAATCACTTATCTGTTTTGCCATTGAGGATAAAATGGTGATCAAAACTTTTCTTTCATATTCAGAGCCAACATGCGATTGGTTGATGTTCATCAACGCACTATCCAGCGAACCTAAATTATATTGTGCAATAGCGAGATTGAGATGAGCAGAAGGAAAAAGTGGTGTAATTGAAATAACTTTATTAAAATAGGCCATTGCTTTGGCATGATCGCCGAGGTTCTCATAACTCGCTCCAATATCGGAGAGTATTTGCAAATGAAATGGATTTTGATCCTCTGCCAATTTAAAATAATAGAGCGAACTGTCAGAGCCCGTATAATAATGCGCAAACCCTTTGTACCAATTGATAGGCGTCCCGGTATTATCAATACTGTAATAATCATTTTCTGCTTTTCGAAGATCCTGCAGCATTTTCGGAAATCTGTTAATTGCCTGATCATGTAAAGCGGAGGAGATATGATAATTACCAACCGCTCTAGCAAATTGCACGCGGACCACAAAAAGTGAAATGAGCAGAATAAGTAGGTTCAGCCATTTTGGAATTCGTATTTCTTTTTTTGTTTCACGACCAGTTAATATGACAGCAAACATTAACATTAAAAGCGAAGTGGCATATGGACGATGCAATGGATAACTAAATTGAGACAGTATAATAAATGAAATTATACCGCAAAACATTAAGTACATCATTTTCCCATCTGCATTCTTAAACCGCTTTACTGCTGTCATTAAGATATAGATCAATACAAGTAGAAATGTGATTATTGAAATCAGACCAGTTTCCGAAAAAAACAAAAGAAACTCATTATGCGGATGTTCAAAGTGCATAGCACCTGAATTCAAATGGTAAGCCCCTCCTATTCCGTACTTAGGATATAAAAATTTCCAGTTTGACAATCCAACACCGGTAAGCGGATATTCTTTTCCCAGTTTTATACTATTTCTCCACAACAGAAATCGTTCATAAACACTATTGACATTCGACGAATCATTTTTTGAAATCATTTCATTGAAATCAGTATTAAAATAATGTGCAGTACTTTCTATTTTCTTATTCACAGGCTTTAAGAATCCGGTAAAATAAAACAGAACAACTGCAAAAAAAACGAAAGCCCCAATAAACAATTTCCACTTTTTCCAAACCGCTGGTTGAATCAATTTTTCGTTGAACAACCGCAAATACAAAGGCAAAAATAAAGCGGTTGAAATAACTATTACCAACCAGGCACTTACTGACTGCAAAACGAGAATAGTAACTAATCCTGCTATTGAACCGAAAACCGAAAGTCGATTCTTTGTTTTTTCCTCTGAAAAAACACCGCTTAAGGAAAAAGGAAGCAACAATATTATAACTTCCGAAACAAAATTTTTATTACTCAATGTAGCGCGAATTGAAAAATCAACTACAAATATTCCTAAAAACACTATTCTATATAATATCTGTGCAATAACCATCACTGAAAGAAGGATGATCGTATAAGAAGACAATGCCGCCCAATTTTGAACACCAAGCCTACTTCTATTTTGAATACTAACGAATAAAAATAAAACAGGCATCAAAATCTGGAGTAGTGTAGCTAGTCCCTCATCGGTATTAATTATACGCGAATAGGAAAAAAGCATTGAGCCGAGCAGCAATAAGAAAAGCAACATCGAATTCGCACTACTTCGATTCAGCGTCATCGCTTCCTTCTTTTTTAATGACACAAATGCCAATATTGAAGTGAAAACAGAAAAGGCAAGGTTTTTAACATATAAATCTTCATCTTGAAAGTAAGGAGAAAACAAAAAAGGAAAGATGAGAAAGAAAAAAATGGCGAAAGCAGGTATTTTTTTTATTTCTTCAAATTGTTCTTTCATAACGAACCGATTCATTTATTGCAAGGAAGAAAATTTTTTGTGATAAAAAAATATATATCTTTCAGGTGCTAACCCTAATCTTTATCATCATGAAAAAATACTTTTCTATTTGTCTTCTCGTTTTCTTCTGCTCGCTTGTTTCAGCTCAAAGCCTTATTTCAATTAATCCGAATCAAGGAAATGCAGGTAATATTATTTCAGCCGTGATCACCGGACAAAACACATTTTTCCAGAGTGGAAGTCCACAAGGAGTAAGACAAATAAATCTGGAAAATAATCAATGCCAGAGTCTGATTGGAACAAACTTGAGTGTAATCGATGATGATCATATATCAGTTGACTTTAACATTCCCGCAACTTATCCAAATGGTATATACGATGTGCGAGCAACACTCTGGTCATGGTCATCACTTTATCTGAATGCCAGCTTCACTATTGCAAACGGGACTTCGATTGCCTTCAATTCTATCAGTCCTGCAACAGCAAATGAAAACCAAACGTTGAATTTGACATTGAACGGACAAAATCTGGATGTACTTTTCAATGCAGGTTGCTCAATAAATTTACAATACGGATATAAAGTGTATAACAGCACTGCTAAATCAATTATTAACAGCAATGCACTTTCAGCAGACTTCTATCTCCCTGCTTATATTGATTCCGGTAATTACGATGTAATAATAACTACTCAAAATTTTGGATGTTATAAACTGACAGGCGCTTTGCATGTTCAAACAAGCACGCCGAAACAACTTATTTCCATTGCACCACCTCAATCAAATGCAGGCACAATATTATCTGCTCTGATTACCGCACAAAATACGTTCTTCATGAATGGTAGTCCGCAAGGATTAAATAAAGTGCAGTTGAAAGATCAACATTGCAACATCATTAACGGGTCTAATTTTACAATTCTCACAGACACCACTTTTACTGCAGACTTCCCTATAGCAGCCTCAGACAGAAACGGATTTTATGATGTCTTTGTAAAAACAAATTTAAATACAACCTATCTTCTCCCCTCTTCATTAGAAATAATAGGCGGAATGGATAAGGATCTAACATCTTTCTTACCATCCCTTGCAAGTGCAAATACACTACTCTCCGCAACTGTTAGCGGAGTAAATACCGATTCGATTTTTGCTTCCAATCCGGTTACCGTTAATCTTAAGAGCAGTTCAGGATTCAGCATGTCAGCTACAAATATTAATGCGCAATCGAATTCAAGTACAATGGATTTTCAGATTCCTATATTTGCCGATAATGGATTCTATGATCTGGAAGTTAGCTCAGGTGGCGGATGTTATATCATTCCGCAAGCACTTCAAATTTCCGGTGGACAACCACGACAACTTGTTTCAATCACACCAAATTCCGGTTATCGTGGCCAAACATTAGGAGCAGTGATCACCGGGTCGAACACTTATTTTATGAGTGGTACACCACAAGGTGGCGTAAAAAGAGTTGAATTTAGGGGGCAAATGCCGGGCTTCTATTATTTTGAAGTGACACATAACAATATTATTGTGCAAGACACCAATCATATTGCTTTCAACATGACCATCCCTCAAAATATGCCAAGTGGATTTTACAATGTGACCGTTGAAAATTATGCAGGAGATCGTTGGTCATTGATTCCGGGTTTTGAAATAAAAGGAACACTAATTTCCGGCACTGTCACCTTTGATGTCGATTCAAGTGGCACACTCAACGTTGGTGATTTTGGCTTACAAGGCAAAAAAGTCATGTTCCTGCCTGACAGTTCGATCTCAATTACCGATGTAAATGGTAACTATTTCTTCTCAGTAGATTCCGGCCAGTATACCATTCAGATGTTTGCCGATACAAATTGGATCGTCACGACAACTCCAACTTCTTATTTGGTCAATGTCAATTCAACGGACATCACACAAATTGATTTTGGACTTCAACCGATCAATGATGAATACAATGTTTACACAACATTAACAGGTGGATTCCCAAGGTGCAATTCAACTTCTTATTATGATCTTACGTATCATAATTTCAGCACAGTTGCAGTAAGCGGGCAAGTCTACCTTGTTCTCGACACATCATTGAATTTTATTTCCTCTAACCCGACATATAATTTCATGAGTAACGATACGCTCTATTGGAATTATTCAAATCTTGCTGTTAATGGATCTGCCAATATTCACATTGTTACCGTTATTCCATTCTTACCAGGCGACACCATCAGCTCTGTCGCACATTCCAATGCTTTAGTTGGCGGAAACAGTGTAGCTGATCAATCAAATACCTGCACGCAAATTATCCGATGTTCTTTTGATCCAAACGACAAGAGTGTAGAACCACTTGGAGTAGGAAACGGAAACTACGTGCTCATCAACAATTATCTTGAATACACGATTCGCTTCCAGAATACCGGCAACGATACAGCATTTGCTGTAATGGTTCTTGATACAATTTCAGAGGCTATGGATATGGCAACTTTCCAAGTGATAGCACAAAGCAATCCTGTTGAGACACACTTATACCGCAACGTTGTTCAATTCCAATTCAATAATATTCTTTTGCCGGATAGCAACGTGAATGGACCTGCAAGTCATGGTTTCATCAAGTATCGTATCAAACCAAAAACCTCAACACAGGTTGGAACTCTAGTGGAAAATCAAGCCGGAATTTATTTCGATTTGAATTATCCGGTGATAACTAACACGACCAGCAATACTGTGACCGATGTCTTGCCAAATGGAATTCCAACTATTCCACTTATAAAAGATGGATTGCTAGTTTATCCGAATCCGACGAATAGATTATTTTCATTCGAGCTTCCTGAAAACAAAGGAAACAAAATGCTGATC
Source organism: Bacteroidota bacterium (assembly GCA_031361545.1). Classification (GTDB taxonomy): domain Bacteria; phylum Bacteroidota; class Bacteroidia; order AKYH767-A; family 2013-40CM-41-45; genus JADKIH01. The sequence continues at coordinate 20,100 of JANLRG010000159.1, read as the reverse complement.
AGAGTTTTTGATTCACTAGGCAAACTGGCTTATACTAATTCATTTAATCAGCGATTGATTACATTGGATGCGGAAAACTGGATTTGCGGCATCTATTATTTGATTGTTATCAGCGAGGACGGAAAAACAAAACGGACAGCGAAAATTATTCTAAATAAATAGACTAAAAACAAAGTAAGCATCCGACCAAGTACACTTTACAACATACAGAACTATTCTTAAGGAAGCAATTCTTCTAATCGATTCGCTTTCCAATCCAGGAGTTTTTCAAAAAGGTTTTTTAGCCACTCAAAGGGTTCGATGCCTTTGACTTTGCAAGTGCCCAGTAGAGAATAAAACATGGCTGCATTTTGTGCTGCTTCGTGGGAACCAGCGAAGAGATAATTTTTTTTTCCGATGGCGATTGGACGAATAACATTTTCGACAAGGTTATTATCGATCTCCAGTTTTCCATCGTTGCAATAGAGCATCAATTTTTCCCAACGCGGTAAAGAATAAGCAACAGCTTTACCAATGGAGGATGTGGGAGTGACTTGTACAATCGCGTGGTAGGGTTTCACACACAAATTTCACACTCCTGCTGAATTTCAGTTTGAGTTTGAGTGCGAGTGTGGAAAATTCAGTTTGAGTTTGAGTGTGGAGATCGAAGGTTTCAATAAGTTTCGATTTTTCACACTCACACTTCGTACTCGTGCTGAATTTCAGTGTGAGTGTGGAAAATTCAGTTTGAGTTTGAGTGCGAGTGTGGAGATCAAATTTTCTATAATTTGGTCGCTACCACACTCACACTTCACACTCACAATCTGCATCAGTACCCAGGACCGGAATCGAACCGGTACAACCTTGCGATTATCGGTTTTTGAGACCGACGCGTCTACCAATTCCGCCACCCGGGCAAATTAAAATGGAGAGGCGAAAGTAGTGTTTTTTATCCTTTCTCAAAAAATTTTTGTGTTTATGCGGTACTAGTTTCGCCCAATTGTGATGAGTTTTTTGCTTTTTCCACACATTTTTCAACCTGTTTAATTAAATTATTCTATTTCATCTCCCTCGCTAACCAACGCCTATTGCATGGTTTAATAGATTTCTTATATTTATATGCTGTTAGAAATGCGTCTTTTAACATCAACCCCACCTTAAAATTAATAGCGTGATTAAAAACTTCGTACTCATCATACGGAAGATGAAATTGTTTTCTCTTCAGTTTCCTACTTTCTTTATTCTCCCTTTTTTCTTGTTGAACTTTTCAGCTATTCATGCAGCGCCAATCGCTAACTTTATCTCCTCATCAACTTATCCTTGCCTCAACCAATCAATCTCTTTTACCGACGCTTCTACTGGATCTATCAACTCTTACTCGTGGAATTTTGGTGTCGGCGCAAGCATTTCTTCTGCTACTACTATCGGTCCGCATTCTGTCTTTTATTCATCGGCCGGATTAAAAACAATTACCCTCACAGTTTCTGGTCCCGATGGAAGTAATACGATTACAAAAACAGATTATATAAATGTTTCTTCCGGCATTCCTACTATCGTCGGATTAATTTCTGGTTCTTCTAGCGTCTGTGTAAATGCATCTCCTATTTTTTATTCAATCGCTCCTGTTTCTAATGCGGCCTCGTACAGTTGGGCCGTTCCTTCTGGAGCCAGTGTCATTTCCGGACAAGGCACGTATTCAATCAACACTTCTTTTGGTACTTCCGGTGGTAATGTTTGTGTTTCTGCTACTAATGGTTGTGGGACTTCATCTTCAACTTGCAAACTCGTTGATGTAGGGAAAGAACAAATTACTCTGTTGAATTATAATTTATTGAATTACCCTAATCAAGGTACTTTGTCTGCCGATACTGCTCTAAGAAATCCATACTACAGAACAATTGTCTCTTATGTAAATCCTGATATTATGGTCACTCAGGAAAACTCTGCGCAAAATGGTGTCGATATTTTTTTAGCTAATGTCCTTAATGCGAACTCTAATTCTTACGCAGCAGGTACTTTTATTAACGGATTTGATTCTGACAACGCTATTTTTTATAAAACATCTAAATTCTCTTTTGTTAGCAATACCAGAATTTATACCGACTTGCGCGACATCAATGAATTTAAATTAGTTCATCTTCTTTCTGGCGATACTCTAAGAATTTATTCTGTTCACTTAAAAGCAAGTAGTACTTCGTCTGATGAAGCACAACGCGCACTTGAAGTAGATTCGTTACGTAAATTTACAAACGCTCTTCCTGCTGGTACTAACTTTATGATTTGTGGTGATTTTAATATCTATAAAGCAAGCGAACTTTGTTACACAAAATTATTAGCAGTAACTGCCGGTGTAGATGGTCATTTCATCGACCCAATTACAATGACGGGAACGTGGAATAATATTTCTTATTCTAATTTTCATACGCAGTCGAGCCGTACGCGAGCCTTCGGTGGTGGATCCACTGGTGGATTAAATGACCGATTCGATTTGTTACTCTTCTCCAATGCTATGATGCAAGCCGGTGGAATTAGTTATGTCGGTAGTTCAACTAGCCCTCTTGGAAATGATGGAAATCATTATAGTGACTCAATCAATAAACAACCTAACACTGCAGTTCCTATTGATGTTGCCAATGCAATTCACTATGCTTCGGATCATCTTCCTGTTTCATGCAAAATTGAATTTCAAAATGCTTCATGTCCCAGCGCAGACTTAGGAGTCACAGCTCTTTTGACACCGGCCAATAATTCGTGCAGTTCATCTGGTCAGTCGGTACAAGTTCAAGTGAAAAATTATGGAATCAATCCGGTGAATTTTTCTTTTAATAATTTACAAATTTCTTTAAAAGTAAATGGACCTGGAAATGTTCTTCAAAATTCTTCTACTGTCATTTCATCTGGGACTATTAACCCTGGCAGCACTTCAACAATTACCCTTAGTGGTACAATCGATTTAACTACATCCGGATCTTACTCCGTCGATGCGAAGACTATTTTTTCAGGAGATACAATTCCTCAAAATGATTCAATGCAAACGGCAACAGTAATAGTTTACCCAAATACTCCTTCATCGATAACCGCAAATGGACCAACAACTTTTTGTTCTGGAGAAAGTGTTTTGCTTTCTGCTGTTCAAACAGGAAATTTGACTTATCAATGGAAAAAAAATGGAGTTGATATTGTGAATGCAACTTCCCAAACATTAAATGTTAACCAAAGTGGTTCTTATCAAGTTCTAATTCAAAAAACAAATTCGATTTCTACCATTTATCCTGCTGCAACTTTTGCAAATAACAATGTTTATAGCATCCCTAATAATTCTTGTACAGGAGCTTCAAGTACAATTGCTATCAGCGGCTATAATGGCAATATTTCATCGAATGGAATTTCTGTTAAAATAAATATAACTCATACAGCAGTTGGTGATCTCACAATATATCTCCAATCTCCCTCTGGTGAAATTTTAGGATTAAGTAATCGCACAGGAAATAATTCAAATACCGGAGATAATTTTACCAATACAATTTTTTCTGATTTAGGCACTGGTCAGCTACCAACTTCCGGTGCTCCGTACACAGGAACATATAAACCTTGGACAAGTGTTTTTACATCTTGTATAACTTCAACTAAAACAACTTTTACTTCTTTTGGGAGTGGTTCTTTCAATCCTAATGGCAATTGGAAATTATTTGTTTATGATCGTGCTAACTCAAATACAGGATCTATTATTTCCTGGTCAATTTCTTTGCCTTCTTATTCTGTTACAAGCACGCTTGTCTGTGATCCAGTCCTGTCATCTGCAACTGTTGTCACTGTAAATTCCTTACCTGTAATTTCCATTGCTCCAACGAATCCTATTATTTGTTCAAACGCAGGAATAACATTGAATGCAAGTGGTGCTTCAACTTATTTATGGTCTCCATCAACAGCTTTGAATACGACTTCTGGTGCTACTGTAATTGCTAATCCAATTTTAGCAACTACTTATACTGTCGTTGGTACTGATGCAAATAATTGTTCATCTACAGGTAGTGTGACTGTCAATATTAATACACCACCTATTGTCACACTAAATAATTTTGCCGATGTATGTGTCACAACTAATTTGTTTACTCTCTCTGGTGGTTCACCCACAGGAGGTGTATTTAGTGGGCCTGGTGTAACCTCAGGAAACTTTTCTCCATCTGTTGCCGGTGTCGGTACACATACAATCATCTATACTTATATTGACGGTAACGGATGTTCAACATCTACATCGAAAACAATTACTGTTGCCGGATTTCCTTCAGCTGTAATTACTCCCAGTGGAAATGTTTTAGTCTGCTCGGGAAGCACTGTTCAACTAAGTACCATCGCTGGATATAATTATCTCTGGTCAACTGGCGCAACAACACAACGAATCAATGTTGGAGCAGCTGGAAATTATTCGGTCACTGTTTCTGATAATAGCGGATGTACTTCGACTTCATCGGCTGTAACAATAACAAATAGCGCACAAGTTTTTATTTCAAATTTATTTTCAGAATCTGTCGGCTCTCCATCAGCTACAAATTCTATTGCTGCTTATGAGACTGCAAACGGATTTGACAATGTAAGTTATCTGATGTATGGAAGTGGAGACATAAGGAACACAACAGTGTCTTCCGGCTATACTGGAGCATCGGGATTTGGAAATGTTTTTATCACCGGAACAGCCGGAAAAAATTTCGTGATCTCTGGGATAAACACTGCCGGGCTCAATGGACTTGTACTTTCATTTGGAATTTATAAATCAACAACAACTGGTAATGGATCTGATTTATTAGTTCAGTATAGTACAGACTCATTAACTTATACATCTTTGCCATTTACATTGTTGCCAACTGGGTCTGGAACTGCTACGTGGACATTACGATCTGTCACTGGTTTACCTTCAGTGAATAAATTATTTCTGCAATTTATTCATTCCGGAGCCACAACAACTCAATATCGAATTGATGATATTGTATTAACTTATCAAAATCCAAATCCAGTTATCACTTTATCTGGTAGCGCCACAGTTTGTCAAGGAAGTACGGTTACACTTTCTTCCGTTAAAGCTGCATCGTATAGCTGGGACAATGGTGCAACTACTAAATCTATTTCTGTTAATAATTCTTCTGTGCATTATTGTACATTGACATCAACAAATGGTTGTATTGCATCAACTCCAAATGTTGTTATTACTGTTTTGCCAAATTTGTTTAGTGTAACTGGGGGAGGAACGTACTGTTCAGGAAGTACTGCTCCTAATGTTGGCCTCTCGTCTTCTGAAAGTGGGGTGACTTATCAGTTGAAAAATAATAATGTGAATATCGGTATTCCTGTTGCGGGTTCGGGAACGGCGATTACTTTTGGTTCACAAATAAGTTCTGGAACATACACGGTGATAGCTTCACATACAGCTTCTGGTTGTACATCGTCTATGACAGGTAGCTGTACGGTCAATGTCAACGCAGCGCCAACATCATTCTCCTTGACAGGTGGAGGATTAAGTTGTAGTGGAGGAGCTGGCGTTTTGGTTGGATTGTCTTCTTCGCAATTAAATATTTATTACCAACTTCTACTGAACAATTCTCCAATTGGTAATTCGATTAGTGGGACAAATGCTTCATTGAGTTTTGGTTTGAAAATTAACGCAGGAACCTATTCAGTCATTGCAACTAATTCTACAACTCTTTGTACTTCCTCCATGAGCAATACAGTTGTTGTGACATCTGCTGCTTCTCCCACAGTCTATACTCTTACTGGTGGTGGGGCAGTTTGTCCTGGTGCACTAGGAGTTTCAATTGATATAAGTGGTACTCAATCGGGAGTCAATTATAAGCTGAATAATTCAACAGGCTATACTGGGATTAATTTAAATGGAACTGGTAATAGTATTTCATTTGGAATGTTTAATTCTCCTTCTTCCTATTCTGTTTTAGCAACTAATATTAGTGATGGATGTAGTTCGTCAATGAATAATTCAATTGTAATTTCGGTCGCTCCCGTTCCAATAATTCATAATGTAACAGGTGGTGGAAGTTTTTGTTCTGTTCCGAATGATGGCGTACCTGTTGGAATTTCAAATTCTGAAGTAGGAACGACGTATCAGTTGTTTAATAATTTAGCATCTGTTGGCAGTGCATTCAGTGGAACAGGAAGTCCGATTGCTTTTGGAAATCAAAATGTGGCCGGTAACTTTACAGTGGTAGCGACACAGTCTTCTAGTTCATGTACTGCAACCATGAATGGTTCTGCAACTGTAGTTCGAAATTTAGTTTCAACGTGGTATATTGATGCAGATGCAGATGGTTATGGTAATCCTGCAATTTATGTTTTAGAGTGCAACCAACCATCGGGATATATTTCAGATAATACCGATTGTAATGATGCTTCACCTAGTATTAACCCAGGTGCGCTTGAAATATGTGGAAATGGTATAGATGATAATTGTGATGGAAATATAGATGAGGGATGTGGAATTAATTTGTCAGTCCATTTAAATATCCAGGGATTTTATAGAGGTGCAGGAAGTAATATTGGTGTAATTGATCCCTTAAAATGCGATTCGGTTATGATTAAAATTGCAAGCGCGAATCCTCCGTTTGTTGTTCAGTTTGCCAGTATTGAAATAATGTCTGTTAGCGGATTTTTAAATGTAATTGTTCCTTCAAATTTTATGAATGGTTATTACTACCTTGTTATAGATCATCGTAATTCTTTACAAACATGGAGCGCCAATCCTGTTTATTTTAATCAGCCGACTATTCATTATGATTTTACATCTTTAAGTTCGAGTGCTTATGGAAATAACTTAGGATTAAATCAAGATGGGACTTATTCTATCCTTAGTGGCGATGTCAATAAGAATGGTGTAATTGATTTAAGTGATTACATTCTAATAGAAAATGCCATGATCAATTTCACAGCGGGATATTTATTAATGGATCTTACAGGCGATCATCTAATTGAATCGTCTGATTATTCTTTAGTAGAAAATAATTTTAGTAGAATAATAGTAAAGCCATAAAAAAAGGGAACAGAATTTATTCTTTTCCCTTTTTAAAACTATTCCCAATCTTAAAATTGATTTAATTTTTATAAGTTTTTTTTAATTTATTTTTGGCTTTTATTGATCACCCTCCAGTTAAGCCTTTATAATCTGTTATTGCAATTCGTGAAATTTCTCCTATAATTTCAGAGAGTTGAGTTAAAGAATTTCCACTAGTCATCACTCCTAATAAATAAGGAGTATTGTTATAATAAATAATTCCAAACTCATGAAGTTGCGATTTTACTCCTATAATTCTTTCGCCAAATTTATGAGCCATCTTTATATTGTTGCCAATTCCTATTCTTAAACCTTGATTAAAAGTTGATTCAGTTAAAAGTTCAATTGCAAATTCTGAAAGTTCTGTAGTTGTATAGGATGCACTGTATAATATTCTAAAAAATTTAGAAAAATCACTAACTGAAATGAAATATTCAGTGCTTGGATTTGGAATAGGAACATTTAGATCTTTGAATATTTTATTATAGACTCCAACATCCATATTTTGACTCAACAATACTGTTGCATCGTTGTCAGAATGTTTTATCATATATTTTAATAAATCTCGTACCGGATAATAATTCCCAGCTTGCAACTGAAAGTCAACTATATTCTGTTTGTTCCCCTCCGAAAAATGGTGGTCGAAAAAAATAGTCTTATTCAAAACCAACGGATTTTTTTCTGCCATCTTCATGTAAGTAATCAAGTAGACAATCTTTATCATACTGGCCGGATTGTAAGTTGAGTTCGGATTGATGGCAAACCATGATCCATTATCTAGTCTTCTGAAATAAACGGAAATATCATCAGCTTTCTGACTTGATTTTACTCCATCGATGTAATGACTAATGTCTGTTTGAATTGACCTTAAGGCTTCGCTTTGTTCAGTAACGTCAGTAAGTAACAAAGGGTGAATTAATTCATAGTCCTTTAAACGTATTTGTTCCATCGAGCCTGGACACTTTTCTGAAGCAATTAAAGGAGTAGGCGATGAAGGGAAGAATTTACCGGCAAAAAAGCTTGCCGCAATTAGGGAAATGACCAAAAATAATGGTAGGGGGTATCTTAGTAATGATAGCATGTTAGGAAACATTATGGTAAAAATCTGTGAACACTCAGTTAGCAAAATTAGAAATAAATTTCAGTGGAGAAATGAAATTTAGGTTGTTTTTAGCAAATAAAGATAATTTCGATCATTATTTTGTCATCTTTGAGGTGAAAACTTTGTATTTGTAGTTGATTAAACCACACAAAAACCACTAAATAAATTGCCAATTTTTTGGAAGGCCAACCTTATTTCACCAAGAATTTTATTCTTAGGATTGGAAGGCTATATTTTTAAGAGAAACTTAAAAGTATATTTATTTTCTATTGTTCAATTTGGCCTCTATTGTTTGTGTGGTGTGCGGCACAGCAATTAACCTTTCCCGAGGAATGAGGTTGCCTGTGACTCTGCAAATACCATAGGTTTTATTTTCTATTCTAAAAATTGCTGCATTCAAGTTCTCAATAAATTTTTTTAGTCGCGCAGCATTCATACTGATTTCTTCTTTAATACTAGTATCAGATCCATCTTCCAATATATTCGACGATCCATTGGTGTCGTCGGTTCCATTGTGATTGAAATCTTTTAACTCAGAAATTAAAAAGTTGTACTCCTTTTGTGCCTCTGTTAATTTTGATTGAATGATTTGTCTAAATTCTGATAATTCACTTTCTGAATATGCAGTCTTTGAATGTTCACTATTCCCCATAATTTATTTTTCTAACTGATATCCTGCTATAAATATTTAAATTAAATTAAATTAGAATATTTAATTCCCCTCTTTAATCTCTCTACCGTTTTAATTGGACGCCAAATATACAAAACCATTTGCACCTATCAATGCTTCTAGTTGATGGAATTATCGATTTTATTAGGGTTGTATAAATCAACTTTATTCTTGTTAATCACAAAAAGATTATCCGAAAATTATAAAACTGAAATTAGTTTTTAAGAATTGGTACTTCATTCCTAATCCAGAATGTATTCATTTACTTAGAATTATTGAAAGTATTTGATGTGAATTTCGAAGGAAGTATGAAGAGATTTTTAATACAAAATAATTTCACGTCGATTTTGTTATCTTAGTATCTCCATAAGGCTAGTAATTTACATCTAATGGATGATAACTTTATAAAGAGTACCACTATTATTCCCAAATCTCTTAGTTAATTTGTAGAATGGGATCAAAAATAATTGCTTAACCATTTTGATTCAAATTTATTTAATTATTAAACCAAAAAAACTATGAAAAAATTATTTTTAGCTTTCGCAGCGATGATAATTATCGCAGGATGTGATAATAGACAAGCTGAAATTGATGCCGCAAAACGATCAAGTGATTCATTAGCATCAATTATCAATGAAAGAGACTCCTCTATTAATGGCTTTCTTTCTTCATTTAATGAAATTGAAAGCAATCTCGATTCTGTAGCCAGAAAACAAGATGCTATTAAAATGAATATTGAGAAGCAAGGCGAAATGAAATCCAACACCAAGGATCGCATCAACGCTAATATTGCTGCCATCAATGAAATGATGAATCACAATCGTAAAAAAATTGCTGAACTCAACCGTAAAATTAAATCTGGCGGTGTGCATGTGAAGGAACTTGAAAAAATGATTTCAACTCTTAACGATCAACTTGCAGCTAAGGATACAGAGCTTGTTCAACTGAACGAAAGACTCGCAGCGTTGAATACACAAGTTACACAGTTGCAGACTTCAATTGATACGTTAACACGTACAACTGCTTCTCAAAAACAAACAATAGACGATCAAATTTCAACATTGCATACAGCTTATTATGTTGTTGGTAAATCAAAAGACCTACAAACAAATAAAGTGATTAATAGAACTGGTGGATTATTAGGAATTGGAAAGACTACAAAGCTTAGCTCGAATGTCGATAATAATAAATTTACAAAAGTTGATTACACTTCTTTTACTACCATTCCTATCAATAGTAAGACAGCAAAAATTATCACCACACACCCTGCTGATTCTTACACTTTGAATAAAGAAAAGGATAAGATTGTAAGTATTCAAATTTCAAATCCAGAAAAATTTTGGAGTGCATCTAAATATTTAGTTGTAATAAAAAATTAACTTTAATTTAGTTCGAAATGTTTAAAGACTCCTCACTGTGAGGAGTCTTTTTTTTTAACCTATTTCAACACCGATCACTATCACATCATCGACTTGCTCATAACGACCTTTCCAGGTATCAAAATATTTTTCTAAAGTGTCTTTCTGAAAAACCATTTTTGTTTGATGCAAACTCAAAATTAATTCTCTGAATTTTTTAGTCATAATTTTTTTCCCCTCTATTCCTCCAAACTGATCTGCATAGCCATCAGAATATAAATAAAGATTATCGCCACTTTGGAGAGGAATGCTTATTGTTTTAAAAGTTCTGTCTTCATCAGGTTCAAAACCACCAATCGGTAACTTGTCTGGTTTAATAACTTCTCCATTAAAATTTCTTACTAAAAATAATGGTCGATTGGCTCCTGAAAATTGAACTAATTTATTTTGTTTGTCAATAACGCACAATGCAATATCCATTCCTCCATGTGATGATGTTTCTTTTTGTCTCAATGCTTCAACAATACCCTCATTCAACTCAAATAAAATTTTACCAGGGTCAGTAAATTTTTTCTGTAAAATTATTTGTTTTAAAAGCGATGTTCCAACCATACTCATAAATGCTCCTGCAACTCCGTGGCCGGTGCAGTCTGCTACGGCTAAATAAACTCTGTCATTTAATTCTTCCAAAAAATAAAAATCACCGCTCACAATGTCCTTTGGAAGATAGAGTACAAAGCCATCTTTGAAAATGCGGTCTATCTGTGATTCATGCGGCATAATGGCCGACTGAATATTTTTGGCATAATGTAAACTATCTATGATCTCTTGATTTTGCTGAGTAATGGTTAAGTTTTTTCTCTCTAAATCCCATTTCTGCATCATGACATTGTAGGACCGGTCACTTAATTTGTCAGAAATTTTTTTGTTTTCTGTTTCAAACTTTTTCGATAAAAATCGCAAGTAGAAAAATCCTCCCACGAGTAGAAAAATGCAAGTAAATATTAGAAACCATCCAACGGTGTCGCTGAATAGGTGTTCTTCTCTTAAGGGACCAGAAAGCAAAACTAAAATTTTCACATCAAATAGTTAGAATTACAAAACTAATAAATTTAAAAAGGTGAGCAAGACAAAGGGCTAGTCAAACCTAAAATATTCTATTCTTTTCTTATTGATTAGATTTTTGCAGTCTCTAAAAATTGCTGATATTGGTACCCGATATAAACAATCGCAATCTGACCCTATGGATTCAACTTTCGTTCTTAATAGTTTGAAAAAATTAAGTGCTCCGCATGTACTTTATTTTTATCAAGGCATTATCGACGAATCAATTACTAATAAAGTGTCAGAGGTAGCAGAAGGGCATTTTCTAAAGAATGAAACACCTTTGGAACGTCGAAAAAAATTTATGTTGATAATGGTGGAGTGTGTTCAAAATGTTTATCACCATCAATTGAAATCAAATGACGGAGGAGCCTTTTTTGAATCTGGTATATTAATTACGTACAATGATGATTTTAACTATAGAATCGTTTCTGGAAATTATGTGAAAAAGGATGTTGTTGAAATATTGAAGAATAGGATCGATCTTTTAAATAATATGACTGTTGAGCAATTGCGCAGCTATTATTTGGAGTCATTGTCAAAAGCAGAGCTGTCAGAAAAAGGCGGAGCTGGATTGGGGATTTTAGATATGGCTAGGAAATCTAGAATGCCTTTAGAATATCAGTTTTTGACAATTGATAATGAGTATTCGTTTTTCAATTTGGCAATCAGCATACCATAAAATTAATAACAAAATGAACAACTTAATTATTGAGGAAAGTGTAAAAACACCTGGCGTTTCTTTCGCCTTTGAAACTGGTGTACTCGAATTAAAAGGGAAATCTATCCCAGAAAATTCTTTAGAATTTTATCGTCCTGTCTTTGAATGGATAGATAATTATGCAAATGTTCCAAAACAAAAAACAGAATTGCGAGTGAAGTTGGAATATTTTAACACGAGTTCATCCAAATGCTTGCTAGACGTTTTTCGTCGTTTGGAAACAATTAACAACAGTGGAAAAAGCGAAGTTAAAGTGAGCTGGTTTTACGATGGCGACGACGAAGATATGATGGAAGCAGGTGAAGATTATAGCGCAATAGTTAAGGTTGCTTTCGATATGATCAAGGCGTAACTAAGGTATCGCAATTGCTCATTTTCTATTGAATAGTTTAAGTACTTTCCTGAGCAAATCAATTTGAAGCATAAGATATAGAACAATTGTCATCATCCAAATAACGAGCAGGTTTGTGATGAGTGTTCGCAATTTTTCTCCACCTAAATGTTTCTCGAATGAAAACATGGGTGCATTTAAAAACTTTTCTTTACTGTTTCTATGAAAGATTGGTTCAAATCTCTGCACAATATGATCCTCAGTAATTAAAATTCTGTCTGTCTGATTACTACTTCGAACCATCTCCTCTAAACTTTCATTTTCGTATTTATTTTTTTGTTGTAGTAAAAATTCACCTGAACTGTTTGATGAATTAATTTTATTCATCATTGTTTCTTTGTCTTCACTCGAACGATTATAAACATCTATGTAATGTTCAGTTAAGAAATTTAATTCTTTTTCAATCTTATTGACTCCTTCAATCGTTATTGACTTTTCGTCTAATTGAGATAGCATTTCTTCTCTTTTAGCTGGAGAAAAACTGTTTTCTTTTTCTAATTCATTTCTCAAAAAACGAATTGGTGACACCAAAGAATCTTTAGAAGTATTTTCCATGATGCATCTCTCTATTCTATCTGCCTTCTCCTTTAATGCAGGAATCCACCAATCTTTTTTATAGGTCGCTTCACTCATTGCAGCGTCATGCGAATAGAATTGTCTCTCGTATGGATTGTTTGCAAATTGTTCTACTGCTAATGCTTCATAAGACCATCTTGATGTCATGATGTTACCAATAAATGGAACCCCCTCTTGTGTTGTTATTAATGGATTCAATTTATCGTACCTTACAATTACACCGCTTAATAATATTTGAGGGATTAATAAAAATGGAATTAAAATGTAAACTGTAACTGGCGAATCCATCGCCGCTGAAATATTCAATCCTAATAAATTTGCACAGCAACTGGTGCTAAAAAATACAATCCAATAAGTAAAAGTCATGTCATGTATTCCCATCATCATATTTCCGATCAATACAAAACAAATTGTTTGAATGGCGGAGATCAGAAACAATAAGGAAACTTTACTCAACAAATAACTCATTTTGCTCAAGTGAAGAAATTTTTCTCTTTGTCTGATTTTCCGATCGCGTATAATTTCTTCAGCACTGACAGAAAGGCCCATGAAAAGTGCGACAATTACTCCAATGAATAAAAATGCAGGCAAATTTGGATTGGAAATTAACTCATATTTTTCAGAGCGACTAAATCGCAAAATAAATCCTAAGACCAATGCCAAAATTGGAGCTTCTAATAAATTAATCAGCATGTATTGGCGATTGCTGAGTTTCGATAAAAAATCTCTGGTAAAAAAGATTTTCCATTGTTCAAAAGGATTTGCCTTTTTATTTTTTTTAATGGTTAGCTCTTTATCAGAAATTTCCTTTATCGATGGAGCATTTTCTCTGTAAAGTTCATTCCATTCTTTCGGAGTAATTTTTCTATTGTTCGTTGATCGTCCAAATTCATCAACCTCATGCAATTCAATAATGTTGAATAGCTGTTCTGTATTGATGTTGCCACATAATGAACATTCACTTTGTTCTGCGTCGGTCAGATGAAGTGTTCTCTTAAAATAAATTAAAGCATCAGCAGGATTTCCAAAATAAACGGGATAGCCACCGGCATCTAACATAAATAATTGATCAAACAGTCTGAAAATTTCTGATGATGGTTGATGAATGACGACGAAAATTAATTTTCCACTTAGAGCTAATTGTTTTAATAAGTCCATCACATTCTCAGCGTCGCGAGATGAAAGTCCGGATGTTGGTTCGTCAACAAATAAGATGGATGGCTCTCGAACTAATTCTAATCCAATATTTAATCTCTTTCGTTGTCCTCCGCTAATCGTTTTATTCAACACACTTCCAACTTTCAAATCACGTGTTTCTAATAAACCCAATGAATCAAGTACGTCAATTACTTTGAGGTCAACTTCTTTATGATTTAATTCGCCGAAGCATAGACGTGTATTGTAATATAAATTTTGATAGACAGTAAGCTCTTCAATCAACAAATCATCTTGTGGAATATTTCCAATTAATCCTTCCGCAATATTTTCAGTATAAATATCTTTTCCGTTGATTAAAACTTGCCCCTTAGTTGGAGCATTGCTACCGTTTAGAACATTAAGCAAAGTAGATTTACCAGCGCCACTTCCACCCATTATACCTGTTAGGTTTCCAGATTGTACAGTAAAATTAATATTGTGTAAGCCTTGTTGGCCATTGCCAAAGATGTAATCAATATTTTTCGCAGTGAAGTCAAACGATTCCTCCTTATTTGAATTAAGAAAAGGAAGTATCAAATCATGATAATATAATGGCTTTAATCCAGGTGATCTTAAAACTGCACCTTGTGTTATTACAGTTGATCGAAAGACATCCACTGGCTGTCCGTTAGCGCTTAAAATATCATTCCCTTTATAATTGAGAAAAAATATTCCACCTTCTTTCAAATATAAAAAAATTAAGTATCCATGAATGTTGTCATGAATTAAGTGATTTGCATTTTTTAATTTTAAGTTAGTATCTGATGAAACAATTAGAATATGTGGGGAATCAAATTCAACAAGGTTTGTTTTTCGAAAGGCCAATGCTTGACATAATTCTGTTTCTTCATGGCTAATATTAAAAACATTTGCAACAGTATCTAAAAATTCTTTTTCAGGCTCTGTTAAAGTTGATTCCGATGAATGCATAAACTCAGCGAGGCGGAGAAAAACTATATACTTTTGACGAATGTTTAGCTCTTTGTTAATTTCGGAACAGATTCGTAAGGCACGAACAGAACTGAAAGCAATTTTTTTTCTTGCTCGAGTTATATCATCTCCAGATCCAGTATATTTTGCATTGAATTCGTCAAAAAGTCTCAAGTATTCATCGACACGTTGTAAGCTTACTTGTTGTCTGAGAAAATTTTCAACTACTTGTCGGCTCTGAAAAGTTAATCGTTCCAATGCCGATCCGATAGCAAAAAGTTGCATTAAAGCTTGCAATATTTTCTCACTCATAAGTTACTTTTGGTTTTGTATTTAGTGGATTGAAAATTTGAAATTACATCTGCTAAAAATAAGAACTATTTGCCATAAAAAAAGCCGGAGAACCGGCTTTTTCATTTTCTTTTTCAATAAATCATTTGACCATATCATTTCTTACAGTTCCAACTGCTATACTCAGTTTATTGAGGTTCTCTTTCGTTAGCTCTTCTGGCGTTTTAACTTCATCAAAAACTTTTTTAATTCCTTTTAATTGCGCCATCAGTCCAGCCGATGAAGGATATTTTTGAAGGTCAGAAAATAAGTTAATTAGATTTTCTAAATATATTTTTTGATTGAAAATTCTATTGTATAAATCTGAACTTGTTTTACTCTTGTCCATATTTTTTAATAATTCAATACTGAGATATTGAACTTCAATAATACTTCCAGCTAAAACATGAGAGGCAACTTCCAACCGACGATTGCTTCGTAAGTAAGAATCGGTTTCAGTATATGCACGGTCGATTATTGTAACAAGCGAATCTTTGTTGCCGCTGTTCTCGCGAAAACTTTTTGTGAAATTGTCAAACGTTTCTTGAACACCTAACTTTTCTGCCATCTTCTTTGTAGTAGAATAATAGTCCAAAAGATCTTGATTCTGTCCGTAAAAAGCAGTGTACGCCATGTCCACTCCAAATACTCCATAGTTAACAGCTTTTTTGTAGGCAGTGGTATAGTCAGAAGACTTCGATGCCGAATTAAGTAAATCTCTATTGAATGGAATGTTGTTTTGATAAATCGCATTAATCATATCCATCGGCGAAGGGAGATTCGCCAAGGTGAAAAAGAATTTATACTCTAATTTTTCTCTTGCCTTTTCTTTCATGCTATCTACCACTGTGGTTGTATCTACAAACTCATCGGTAGTCTTTTCCTGTTTGGCACTATTACAAGCCATTACCCCTAAAATGATAAAACTGAAAGCCGATGATTGGCGAATGAACTTTTTCATAGATAATTGTTTGATGCAAAAATAGAAATGAAATGCTAATATAAAAGTAAAATGATTCCATTCCGCCAAAATATGTAAAACGGTTAAATTTTAAAGACTTTGAATTTTAGTGTAATGGGCTTGTATCCTTATCCCATGAAGACTTTAATCATACAAAAAATCATGAGAGAAGTATGGCTAAGAGTATATAAAGAACTTATTCTCGAAGTAGAGCCAATTTATTTTCTAAAGAAAAGTAATACCTTCGCCAAATGCACAGTCCTTCCTTCGATGAAATTTACATGGGACTAGCTCAGAATCTTGCTCGCAAATCGCATTGTGTCAAGATGAAAGTTGGTTCTGTGCTAACCAAAGACACCAGAATTGTTTCACTCGGTTACAATGGTCCTCCGGCGGGTACTCATAATTGCGATCAAGAATGGCCAGAATCTGGTTGTCCTCGTGATACAAAAGGGAGCTGCTCTTTGGCGCTTCATGCTGAACAAAATGCTATTCTATATGCTTCAAAACTTGGCGTTCCAATTGAAGGTTGCACACTTTATGTCACTCTTTCGCCTTGTTTGCCCTGTGCTCGGGTAATTTTTACGATGGGAATAAAAAAGGTTATCTATTTAAATAGTTATGCCGAATACAAAGGGATTGGAACCGATGAAGGAGTAGATTTTCTCAAAAAATTTGGTGTTGAAGTGTTTCAATATGAACAGGTAAACATTTAATTGCCAAAATGTTTCATTTAAGAAATCCACATTGAACAGAATTTATTTGCTTGAAGGAAAATCATCCGCCCCTTTTTGGGCCACTCTTTTTAAGATGAACCTAATTTTTTTAAAGAATTAACTTGCCTCAAAACCTGTTAACTAAATTAAACCGTACTTTTATTGAAAACTCTGCTGCTTTTTAAAAACATTTTTTTAAAATATCAGTTTAAATATGTTCGGTCAATTTTAAATGGCCATTGTAACTCCCAAAAATCGTGAACAAGTACAAATTATTTTTACCAATTATTTTTGCTGCTCTTTTAGCAATAGGCATCTATGTAGGAATGCGTTTAAGCGAACCATTTCATAATAGCAATTCATTTTTCTCCTTCAGAACTGGCCAATTCAATAAATTGAATGATGTAATTAACTACATCAATCAAGAATATGTAGATACTGTTAATCAGAAAAAATTAGTGGAGACAACTATTGGAGAAATGCTCCATAAGTTAGATCCGCACTCTGCTTACATTCCTGCCGATGAATTGCAATCTTCTAACGAACCTTTAGAGGGAAACTTCGATGGAATAGGAGTGGAATTTCATATTGAAGACGACACTATTATGGTAGTGACTGCAATTTCTGGTGGGCCTTCTGAATCGCTAGGCATGCTTCCCGGAGACCGCATCATTGAAGTAGATGGTAAAAATGTAGCAAATATTGAAATAACAAATGCACAAGTGATGCAGTCGCTTCGTGGTCCGAGAGGGACAAAAGTGAAAGTAAAAGTTTATAGAAAAGGAAAGAAGATTAATTATGCCATCACTCGAGGGAAAATTCCAATTTACAGTGTTGATGTGGCCTACATGCTTTCTAAAGAAACTGGCTATATCAAGGTAAGTCATTTCGGAGATAAAACGTATGAAGAATATGTTGATGGCTTTATTAAATTACGAGATCTGGGAATGAAAAATCTTGTTTTAGATTTGAGAGGAAATCCGGGAGGATATTTAAAAACGGCTATTCAATTGGCAGATGAATTTTTACCAGAGAAAAAATTAATTGTTTATACACAAGGCCGATCACGACCGAAAGAAGTGTACTCTGCAACCACAAATGGGTATTTTGAAAAAGGAGCTCTTGTAGTTTTGATTGATGAAGGAAGTGCTTCTGCAAGTGAAATTGTTTCTGGCGCTCTTCAAGATTGGGATCGCGCTACTATTGTTGGTCGTCGTTCATTTGGAAAAGGATTGGTCCAAGAACAATCTGAGTTTCCAGATGGCTCTGCTATTCGCTTAACGATTGCTCGCTATTACACGCCAACCGGAAGATGTATTCAAAAACCGTATGATGGGAATTACAGTGATTATGAAAATGAACTGAGCGACCGATTGAAACATGGTGAGCTATTGAATTCCGACAGTATTCGCTTTCTTGATTCATTAAAATTTACTACACCCGGAGGCAAAATTGTGTATGGTGGTGGAGGAATTATGCCTGATGTATTTGTTGCGCTCGATACTAGCGGTAGTTCACAATATTTTTCAGATATTAGTTCTAAAGGATTGATTACAGAATACGTCTATAAATACGTGGATAATAATCGAACTAATTTGACAAGCTTTAAATCGTTTGATGAATTCAATTCCAATTTTAAAATTAATGAATCTATTTTAAATGGTTTTGTCATTTATGCTGAGAAGAATGGAGTGAAGAAAGATGCTGCTGGATTGCGAACATCAGAACTAATTATAAAAACACAATTGAAAGCGTTGATCGCTCGCCAAGTGTGGAAAAACGATGGATTTTATCCAGTGATGCAATCGATAGACAATACATTGAAGAAGGCATTAGAGCTGATTGATAAAAAGCAAGTGGCAATTCAAGTTGACTGATACTATTTAAATTGCCAACAAGAATTTCATCCACAATTTTTTCTTCCTGAAGTAAAACTGCGGCAGACTCTGAAGCAGAATTTACCATCAAATGTTTTCTACTGACAAGATACAAACATGTTCTTATTGTTGTAAATACTTTTAAAGAAGTAATTTTACTGACGAGAAAAGATTTTTGTTTGTTAATCAGGCAATGTCATTTTAGATATTGATACCAAATAAATTGTTGGAGCATTCAAAAATAATTTAAAACCCTGACCAACTTAAATAATGAAACAACGTTTTTAATTTTTCCTTTGATTTTTGATTTGTTTTTTTTAATTTCATACCAAAAATCTTCAATTCTAAATTCTCAAATTCTCAATCTTCTATTCTCCATCATCAATTTTCAATTCTCAATCTTCAATTTCACTTATATTTCCCTATATTTACAACTTATCAAAAACAAATCATATGTCATTCGAACTCCCTAAATTACCTTATTCCTTTTCTGCACTTGAGCCACATATCGATGCTCGTACGATGGAAATTCATCATGGAAAGCATCATCAAGCTTACGTTACTAATCTAAACAATGCAACAACTGGCACCGATGCTGAAAAATTAAGCATCGAAGAAATTTGCAAAAACATTTCTAAGTATCCACCGGCAGTTCGTAATAATGGGGGTGGTCATTTTAATCATTCTCTCTTTTGGACAATTATGAAAGAGAATGGCGGAGGAAATCCTTCTGGTTCTTTAGCCGAAGCAATCAATTCTACATTCGGGAGCATGGATGATTTCAAAGCGAAATTTAATACTGCAGGAGCTACTCGTTTTGGTAGTGGGTGGGCATGGTTAATTGTTGGAGCGGATAAAAAACTAGCCATTTCTTCGACACCGAATCAAGATAATCCGTTAATGGATATTGCTGAAATAAAAGGAACTCCTATATTAGGATGCGACGTTTGGGAGCACGCATATTATTTGAATTACCAAAATCGTAGACCAGATTATATGTCTGCTTGGTGGAACACCATAAATTGGGACGAAGTAAGTCGTCGTTTTGAGGAAGCTTCTAAATAAGCTGACTTTACAGTGTCAGTTTCTTTACAGTGTCAGTTTCTTTACAGTTTCAGTTTCAGTCGTAGTTTC
>JANLRG010000143.1:0-1563 GCA_031361545.1 Bacteroidota bacterium | reverse complement strand
GCAGCCCGCCGCCAGAGCCCGAACCGGCGCACGCACAGCCCGCGACCTATTCCAGCAGCGAGTATGGCGGCGGCTCTGATGAGTTGCATGGCAGCGGCGTTGAACAGTTGTGCAACACTGATTTCTTTCGATATTGTTAAACGGATGCGTCCCGAAACATCTGACGCTAAAATGGTCAGCATTGGGCGCATTTCGACAGGCGTGATTATGGTTTTAGCCATTTTGTGGTCAACACAAGGCGACCAATTTGGGACCATTTTCGAGGCAATTAATAAAATTCCAATGACGTTTGCACCTGCCGTAACCACCGTTTTTGTCTTAGGTGTCCTTTGGAAACGCGGCACAAAACAAGGCGCAATGGCAACTTTATATCTCGGTTCGCTCTTGGGATTGGCGTATTTTATCATTGATATGCCTGTTTTAGGCTCTTATTTCGTCGGTTCGGCAGCAACCGAAAACTACGCAGGTTTGATAAGCGATACGCAAGTGGGGTTGGGTATTCCGTTTATGATGGTGGGCCCGATGTTGACGGTGGTCTGTTTTGGTATCTATATTGTGGCGAGCCTACGGTCTCCTGCCATGGATGCAGCTGAAGTCGCAAAGGTCTGTTGGAATCACCCTTTGTCGTTCCTCCGAGGTGCCATTACAAGCCCAAGTGACCCGCGTATGGTGACGCTTTGGTTGATTATAACGGTAGCGGTTCTATATACAGCCATTCAGATTTTGAGTTAGTGATTCTTGAAAAAAGTATCTTTGATACCCCTCAGTATTTTCTTATTTTTAAATCAAAATTCAATTCATATATTTCAAAAAAAATTTCAAATGAAACTTGTAACACTTTTTTTAATTTTTGTCGCTGTTCACATTCAAGCACAAACTATTGATTGTCAATTACTTGATAGCCTTAATCAATCTTTGTTCAAATCAAAATGGACAATGCGCTCAACGCTGACATCGGTAGCAACAAGTGTGGTAAGGGAAATTGTGACGGAAGTAGATTCGGCAAAAAGAATCAGAGTCATTACCAAACTGTCAGACCGTAGCCCCATCAAACAGACGGAAACGATTATGATAGACAGTTTAATGTATGTAAAAATGGGCGACGATTCCACTTGGACGTATACCCCAATGCCACCTGTACCCGATTACTCAAAAATGAATCTTGTTCAGAATCACAAATTTACCCAATGTCAAAAAGTGGGTTCGGAAGTATTGGACGGGGTGCCTTTTGATATTATTGAAACCAAATTGGCAGACACTTCTACGATTTCCGCTATGCGAATTTGGGTGAATTTTGAGCAACAATTCTTCAAAAAAGGTATTATTGAACAAGTTTTGAATGGCGTACAGATAAAAGTGGTCATCGAATACAATGTTTCGGTCACTATCGAAAAACCACTTAAATCCATCGCAAGAAAAGATTTTGCACCAGCCTATGGGCAAACCTTCAATACAAATAACCCATCGGCTGACAATCTACCGACTTTTAAAGACGGTATGCAAGCTCTGTTTCCATTTCTGCAAGCGAATTTAGAGTACCCACAAAAGGCACGAGAAGCAAAG
>JANLRG010000019.1:0-1391 GCA_031361545.1 Bacteroidota bacterium | reverse complement strand
AATGAAGTGTTTTTTCCAACAAAAGGGCAACGATTGTCAGGTGAAATCAAATTAGGATTTGGGCATAATTCAGAATACACCACGTATGTTTATAATGATAGTTTAAAAATAGGTACTCAAAGCGAAATTGTGACCTCGCGCAATCAAGCCTATATCCGCTATCGGCTTGATGAACAACGGTGGATACCCCTCAGTAAAAAATGGTCTTTGGGCATTCAAGCGGCTTTGGGTGTGGGGTTTTCACTCAATAAACATCTACCACAAAACCGACCTGACACCATTGCATTAGACAATCCCGAAACGTTTTATGTCGGGGGAACAGATATTTCTGAACGGGATAATACTTTGGCTTTCATCGGTTTGCGAAAAGCAGAGATAGAATTTAGTCAATATTTGCGTTTAGGTATCAGTGGGCAATATCATTTAGCAAAGCATTTCTACCTCACGCCTTCTGTCAATATCGGACGCTTTTCAGACAATTATAAAGATTTTTTCAGCAATATTTTTGATTGGGATTTGAGAAAAGATAATAGTGAACCGATTGCCCTGCAAGCTCTAACGCCTACGCATATTTTAGGTTATGGGCTAAATTTAGGGTATCAGTCTAAAATTGGACCCGTCAATTTATTGGTTCATTCCAATACTTTTACCCATTCATGGTATGTGTTTTTTTCTTTTGGTTATAAATTTAGTTGATTACAAAACAGGAGATATTTTTTTGCCTAATGCCTAATTCAGATTTTCTTCAAAATTGACTTCTACCTTTGTTATATTATTTTTATTTAACAATTTTAAAATTTAAAAATCATGCGTAAAATGTTATTTGCAACAATGACCTTGTTGCTTTCAGTCGGTCTTATGAATGCTCAAAATGCACCCGCAAAACCTGCGAAATCTGCTACGGCAACGCCTAAAAAGCAAGCATCTAAACTTGTGGTGCCAGCAGCAGTTAAAGCTAAAATTAAGGAGTTGTACCCTACTGTCAAAGAACTGGATTGGTCAATGGAAAATGGCAATTATGAAGCAGAAATTGAGCAAAAAGGCAGTGCGGATATGTCTGTTCTGTTAGACCCTCAAGGTACTGTTTTGGAAACTGAAACAGACATTAAAGTATCTGAACTACCCGCGGCTGTTCGCACTTATGTAGCGCAAAAATTAGGCAATCAATCTATTAAAGAAGCTGCAAAAATTGTCAAAGCAGACAAAACGGTAGAGTATGAAGCAGAAGTTGGGAAGAAAGATTACTTGTTTGATGCCAATGGCAATTTTTTGAAAATTGCAGGGAAGTAACACAAACAGTTTTAGGTAGAAACAAAAGCAGCTTTGTCGAAATGGAAAAATCGACAAAGCTCTTTTTTTTGTCAAAATACCGTGAAATACTGAGGGGGGTA
>JANLRG010000118.1:0-1211 GCA_031361545.1 Bacteroidota bacterium | reverse complement strand
TGCGGAAATTCTTTTCCAAAAGTTTCTCTATGTTCATCAATAAAAGCATGGCTGATGATAATTTTATTGAAAAGGCGCGGTGAAATACGATGCTTCCATTCCAAAACTGTTGAATTCGTTGTACTAAAATGAGTAAAGCCTTGTGAGCCGAAATTAAAAATATTAGCCGAGCGCGTCAAATGCTCCGCTTGAGCATCCACCAAATTATGGCGCAACGACACCTGATCGCTTTCAGAAATATGCCAATCCAAACGAGCAAAAAACTTAAAGCTACGGGTATCCAACGGACGCGCCCCATAACTGCCCACATCATAGCCGTAGCGATTTTGAATGGTATCAGCAATGCGTTTGATGTCTTCTAATTTGAAAGCAGACCCATCACTACCAGCAGCAAAAGCAGCGGGTTCAGTACGCTTATTGAATTCCATATTGGTGAAATAAAACAATTTGTTTTTAATCAAAGCGCCACCACTACTTGCACCCGTCAGGTAATCCGAAAAATTATCAATTTTAGTGCGTTTATCATCCGCAGACCGCCCTGTGATGGCTTGATTTTTCAAAAAACCATAGACTGAACCACTCGTTTTATTTGCCCCCGAGCGCGTCACGGCATTGATAGAGCCGCCCGTGAAATTGCCCAAAGTTACATCAAAAGGGGCAACAGCTACTTGCAAATCTTGAATGGCATCCAAGCTGATCGGTTGCGCGCGTGCCAGCGAACCGGGCGTACCCGATGCTTGCGAACCACCCGCCCCAACAGCTGGCTCGACGAAACCAAACGCATCATTATTGGCTGCCCCATCAATCGTTAAATTATTGTAGCGGTAGTTCGTTCCTGCGAAACCGTTGCCATTGGCTTGCGATGAAAGGCGAGTAAAATCTTGTATAGAATTATTCAGTGTCGGCAATTTTTGAAAAACGGTTCTATTATAATTGGCAGCCGCTCCTTTTTTATCAGTATTGCGATCATAAGTGACCACGACCTCTCCAAGCGTGGTATTCTGTTCTTTGAGGACAATGTTTTCAGACATTTTAGAACCTAATGCCAAATTAATATCTGATTTTTCAAAAGTTTGAAACCCCAAAGACTCCACTTTCAAGCTATAAGGTCCACCTGCGCGCACATCGGGGAAGGTAAAACGCCCATTATCGTCAGTCAGCGTTACATATTTTGTCGCTGTAGGGACATGTTCAAAATAGACGGCTGCGCC
>JANLRG010000107.1:0-1399 GCA_031361545.1 Bacteroidota bacterium | reverse complement strand
CGACGGGCACAACAGGCAACCTCTCGATAATGAACAACAAAGAGGAGAAAGAAGACATTGTCAAAGTCATCAAAAACAAAATTCCTAATTACGAGACTTTATTTGGCAGTCAAAAATTGTGTGAATGTCAACATTGTCGCTCGATGTACAGCCCTGCCGCTTACTTCGTTGACATCATGCGTTTTTTGGAAAAGAGCGACAAAAATGTAAACCTCAATATGCTCAATGAGCTGTTGAGTCGTCGTCCCGATTTGCAACATCTGGAATTAAGTTGTGAAAATACCAACACGCTCATCCCTTATATTGACCTTGCCAATGAGGTGATGGAATACTATGTGGCAAACCCGAAGGAAATCCATCAAATAGCTCCTGCCCCACCCTATCAAGGCTACAACAACCGCGTAGAAACGCCAGAAGAACTGCGGGCAGAACCTCAAAATACCCGCATTGGTGCGTATAAAACATTAGCAGAAACGGTCTATCCAAGCACCTTGCCTTATCATTATCCCTTAGATGCGATGAGGCAATATTTCGGCGCAATGAAAACCAGTCGTTTTGACATCATGTCCGCATTTCAGGAAACCCAAGCCTTAAAAGGTTTTGTCGCCCAAGAATATTTGGGCTTATCGCCCGAAGAATCTAAGATTTTATTGGGTACGGATAACAGAAAAGTATGGGAATACTATGGTCTTACTGAGGGGCCCTTTCAAATAGAAGTTAGTAAAGCCCAAGAATTGACCACGCGCTTAGGCATTACCTACAAGGAATTGACGGAAATTCTGAAAACCCGCTATGTCAATCCAGGGCAAGATATGTTGGATTATATCAGCGATACGTTTAAAAATATTGCCCCAGATGTCTTGTACAATCACCTTAAAACTTTGAATTCTGGCAGCGATGCGCCTTTGGCTGACCCAGCTATAAAAGCCGCTTTGTCGGCTCGAAACATTGCAGATAATGATTTTAAACAAAAAGTCATTACGGAATTTGAAGCCTTATCAAATGTTATCACGTTGTATGAAAAGGAATCTGCCTGCGACCCAGACACTACTTCTCTTTATACGTTAAAAGGCATTTATGATTCAGCTTCGGGCATACCGTCTAGTGCTGAAACAGCCATAGATATTTTTAAAAATATCCATCGTTTTGTACGCCTTCAACGCAAATATGGTTGGTCTGCCTCTGATTTGGATGCTCTATTGACTGCCTTGAACGATGGCAACGATTTAGATAATATAGAGCATGTAGCAGAAGCCAAATGGCTCATGGACAATCTGCAATTGAAGCCAGCGCAAGTAGCCGTTTTTTGGAGCAGTATGGACACACGCGGAGCGCAGTCTATTTATGCCCGTTTGTTCCTCAATCGTGCCATTTCAAAAATAGATGCTGTTTTTGAAGC
>JANLRG010000106.1:0-1068 GCA_031361545.1 Bacteroidota bacterium | reverse complement strand
TTGAAATCATAATTGAGCCAAAACATTTTTATAAATTTGTACACCCTTTTATTCTCTAAAAAATCTAAAAATTATGGTACACAATCTCTTATTAGAAACAGCTTACAAAGACATTTATAAACGAATTGAAGCATTACAAGCGACTAACTTGCGGCAATGGGGTAAAATGGATATTGCTCAAATGCTGGCACATTGCAATATTCCTATTGAGCAATCGATAGGTAAAGCACCTGCCACAGATTCAAGTAATTTTTTAACCAAAACGCTGATAAAATGGGTGGTTTTACGTAAAAACCCTTTTGGTCGTAATTTGCCTACCGTACCGACTTTTGTCATTACCGATAAAAGGGTATTTGAAGAAGAGAAACAGAAATTGCTTCAAAATGTCAAAGATTTTTATGAAAAAGCACAAAAGAATGGTGAATTAGCGCAACATCCAGGTTTCGGAAAACTTTCTAAAGAAGAGTGGGGACTTCTGACTTGGAAACATCTCGACCATCATTTGAAGCAGTTTTCTGCTTGATTTTTTATTGAAAATCAGACTTTGTCACTGCGAGCAAAGCGTAGCAGGAAGTATATTTTTTATAAATAATTAAT
This sequence comes from Bacteroidota bacterium, assembly GCA_031361545.1. GTDB lineage: Bacteria > Bacteroidota > Bacteroidia > AKYH767-A > 2013-40CM-41-45 > JADKIH01. The sequence goes on along the minus strand of JANLRG010000106.1, from coordinate 471 downwards.
AATCAATTAGTTATGACTCAATTCTTAGGACTTCAGACAGTCATTTATAAAGTAGGTGACCTCGAAAAAGGAAAATTTTTTTACAACAATTTGTTAGGCATTAATCCTTATTTCGACCAGCCCTCCTACGTCGGCTACAATGTAGCGGGCTACGAACTCGGCTTACAACCCAACGAATTTACGGGCAAAACGGCGGATAATGTGGAAACATATTGGGGTGTGGAAAACATTGAAGCCAGCTATACCCAAATGCTAAACGATGGTGCTATGCCCAACACAGCTCCTCAAAATGTCGGCGATGACATATTTGTAGCCACCGTCAAAGATCCTTGGGGCAATTTGATTGGCATTATTCAAAATCCACATTTTGGTAATAATAAATGATCAATTTTATAAGGTGTTTATAAATTGTTGTATCAATAATAATACAACTCGCTGCCAGTTATAATACATTGAAAATCAATTAATTAA
>JANLRG010000090.1:0-1490 GCA_031361545.1 Bacteroidota bacterium | reverse complement strand
AATCCACGCACGTGGGATTCTCTTACTTATTTGACCTATGATGACACTTATAGGGGTTATATCTTAAAAGAAAGGGAATATTTAAGTGCATTTTATGGTGCAAATCCGAATGTCAGTTTTGCTAAAGCCAATGAAATCTCTATTTTCTTTAGTGATAGCATCAAGAACCATTATAAAAAACTCATGGATTTTTCTGAATTATTGGTTAAATACATGAAAATCGGAAAAACAGTTGAAATCGCCATTGAAGGCTTTGCTTCACCATTAGCAGCTTCCGACTATAATAAGAATTTGACTTCTCGTCGTATTAAATCATTGATTAACCATTTTTATGAATATGATAATAAAGCTTTATTATCTTATATTAATGACAAAAAATTATTAATTAAGTTGATTCCATATGGTGAAACCAAGGCTCGAAAAGGTGTCAGCGATAATTTTAATGATAAACGCAATTCCATTTACAGTGTCCCTGCTATGAGAGAGCGTAAAGTAGAAATTAAAGACATTAAACAATTGACGGATGAGGAAATTAAAAGCCTTTCTTACTACGACCCTAAAACCTCTTTCAATGGCTATTGGGATTTCGATAGACAAATTTCATTTTTAGGAAAAAGTATTGCTCCTGAAGCAAGTCTTGAAGGTGGTAAGACATTGACTATAAAAGGTGCGCCTAAAACAGGTACATCCGTTCCATCTGATATTCCTATAAGCTATTCTAAAGGGGTAAAACCACCTCAAAATAGTGCTGCCAAACAACGCCACGAATTTGTTTTGGTAGATTCTTATACTGGAGCTATTATTTCAAAAGATGCAGAAGTCAATGCTTTTGAAGCTAATAATGAAAAAAATAGCGATAAAGCCAAGCGCAAAGGCTCAAACTACCGCATAGATTTGGTTGGCAATAAAAACTATGTTGTGAAAGGCAGTGCGTTGGGTTATAGCACATCTTCTTCTACACTTTATGGTCGAAATACTGAGGGGGTAGATGTCGTGCGCGACACTTTGTTTTTAACGCCCTTCAATGGTTTGCCATTGCCACTTTATTTTAATAATGATAGACCTGACCCGAATACAACAAAAGTAAGGGCAACCGAGCCTTATAATAAATCCTACAAAGAATATTATGGTGAAAAACGCAATTTCATTAGTCAATACATTGAATTATTAGCTAAAAATGGCAGTGTACCAATGGCAATTAACGAAATGCAACAGTTTTTTGATGAAGATGTCAAAGTAGGTTTTGAAAAAATGACAGGTTTTGTTTCTATTATGAAAGCATATCTGAAACAAGGTAAACGCCTTGATATTATCATTGAAGGTTATGCTTCGCCATTAGCCAATGCTTCTTACAATGAATATTTGACAAGCAGACGCATTAATTCAGTGGTGAAGTTTTTATCTTCTTACAGTGGCGGCTCCCTCAGTAAATATATCAAAAACGGGCAACTGACATTGAGAATCAGACCGTTGGGCGAATCAGAAGCCGC
>JANLRG010000008.1:0-1202 GCA_031361545.1 Bacteroidota bacterium | reverse complement strand
AAAATGCACAACACTTTTGATAAAAATTTCCTCACTAAAATGGATAAACTCGAAAAAGCCCGCTCAGAGAAAAAAAGCGTGATTTTGAAGGAATATCCCTCAACCAATAGCAATACAGTGAGCAATCGAACTGTAGAGGCTTTTCACATCAGTGCAGAAGATGATATTGTCCATGCCTTTGACTTGGAAAAACACGCCATTCGGCATTTTCGCATTTCTCGCATCACTAAAGTAGAAATAACCCCTCAGTTGTGGACGCATGAAGGGCATCACAACATCGTAGCAACCGACCCTTTCCGCATTCAAGACAATAACCAAGTGAAAATACACATGAGGCTAAAAGTAGGCGCCTATAACGAACTACTCGAGCGATTCCCATTGACCCGCACCTATCTGCGCCCGGCACCCGACGGCGGCGAAGGACTCTATGACCTCGAATGCAAAGTCAATCACCGTTTTTATGGCTTGTCTAATTTCCTGTTAGGCTATCACAATGATATTGTTTCTATTGTAGAACCTGATTCTCTGATTGAGCATATTCAAAAGGAAGCGAAGAAGTTATTGGATAAAAGGTATTGATTTTTTGAAAAATACTGAGGGGTAAACATTTAAAGGTCAGTGAAAGGATTGATGTACTTTAAACCAGTGATTTTTCTGAAATCTTCGTCATTTCGGGAAATTAAGGTAAAATCATATACCAGTGCAGTTGCAGCGATTATGGCATCTGGCAACTTAATTTTATAGGCTTTGCGAATGTCAATTGTTTTTAAAATAATGGGGCGTATCAAGGGAATAACTGAAGAGCCTACAACAAAGGATTCTACAATTAAAGCTTCGCGCTCAGTTGGTGAATTAAATCCGAGTAGCTCAATTTCAGAAATGACTGAAAGATATATGCCTTTCCCAACTTCGATGCGTAAGAAGTCAATAGCCTTTTCTGGCATACCGCCATTACAAAGATAAATAACGGTATTAGAATCTAAGAGAAATCCCATTCGTTTCGCCAGCTTTTAGTTAAAGAATCAATTTCTTCTATGGTCATTTTGTTGTCAAATGCCCCAATCAATTTGGTTAAATCTATTTTTTTGCGTGGTGGCAAAATACCCATTTCTTCATGTTCTTGATTTAATCTTTTAACTAAATCGGTGGTATTTTCTATGGCAACGCCCTCAGCTTTGGGCTGTGATACGCCTTCGCCTTGA
>JANLRG010000015.1:0-1130 GCA_031361545.1 Bacteroidota bacterium | reverse complement strand
GACGGCTAAAGCCTAAATAGTTGTTAACCTTAATCCTCCACCATAAATGGTGGAGTTATAAATCTTATGATAATCAATACTTTATACATTATAAATAATGGTGTTGATGCACATGGGCTTTAGCCGTCCACTTTTTCTTTTAATAAATGAACGTTTTTAACATTTATCGAGTGGGACTCCCCCTTCGGGGGCAGGGGGGATAAGGAATTACAAACCTCAAAAATCATATTGAAAAGCTATCACAGGCGTAAAGCCCCCCGGCTGAAAACTTGAATACAAGGCATTCTTCACAGAATCATAAGCCAATGAACTGACATTCACATGATTGGTCAAGTTTTGAATATCCAATGAAATGCTACTGGCGTACCGTTTTTTATTGAAACGATAAGCCACGCGCGAGTCAATGCGGAAATAGGGTGCAGCCTGTTTTGTCCATTCGGCATCTTTCAATGGAATATAGTCATGCTTTTGGGCAGATGCCGCAACATCCAAAGGCGAATACCTGAAACCACCATTGAAAAGTACTCGTGAACCAATTTGCAAAGTGGCTTTGTTTTTTAATGTAAATTCTCTTCCCAATGTCAAACCCGAACCAAAAGAGGTATTCAACCGACTATTGCGAGTGACATTATTCAGCACCTCATAAGTGGATTTAAAGACAGAAGTATTCAATAAAAAATAGAATTTATTATTGAAAAAACGCTCTATTGAGACATCAATACCATAATTCAAACCCTTGCCTTCGCTGATAACTTTAAAATCAGGCACATTCCCTTGCTCATTCAGCATCCAATAGAGCGACCCGGCGGTGGGTTCAATCGGCACATGTATCAGCCTTTGAAAATAGGGTTCAACGCTGAGTTTCCAAGCATTATCCGTATAAAGATTATAGGATAAAATAAAGTGATGGGCTTGAATCATTTTACTATCGTGGTTGGGTGTACTCGTTTTTATAACCCCATTCACTGTATCTTTTTGATTGTATAAATAAACTGAAAACGGCAATATTTGACCATGCAACCCATAAGCCAAGCCTATAGATTGCTTCGGCGTGAACTGATATTTCATGGATAAACGCGGTTCTACTGAGGGGGTCTTATTGAGCAATAAATACAGGACATGCAAGCCGC
>JANLRG010000888.1:0-4239 GCA_031361545.1 Bacteroidota bacterium | reverse complement strand
TAAGACTTTCACAGTCTGACCAATTTTTTCTTGATTAATCTCAGATGAAATTTGCTGTTGTATGTTCATGATTTCTGCACATCTTTCACGTTTGACATCGTCAGAAATATTATCCACTAAAGTGTAGGCATGCGTATTTTCTTCATGAGAATATGCAAATATCCCTAATCTGTCAAATCTAGATTCTCTTACCCATTCCTTCATATCATTGAAATCATCTTCCGTTTCTCCAGGATAGCCGCCGATTAGAGTCGTTCGAAGTGTGATACCAGGAACTCTTGATCTAATTTCAGAAATTAAATCATTAGTTTTTTGTCGAGTAGTTCCTCGTCTCATACTCTTTAGCATATTATCGGAAATATGTTGCAATGGCATATCGAGGTAATTACAAATGTTTTCTCTTTCGTTCATCACATCTAAAATATCCATTGGAAAACCAGAAGGAAAAGCATAATGGAGTCTGATCCAATCGATGCCATTGACATCAGACAATTTTTTCAAAAGCTCAGAAAGGTTTCTCTTGTTATAGATATCAAGTCCGTAGTAAGTAAGATCTTGAGCAATTAAAATAATCTCTTTAACACCATTAGACGCGAGCGTTTTAGTTTGGGAAACTAACTGTTCAATTGGAGTACTTTTGTGAGTTCCTCTCATAAGGGGAATTGCACAAAAAGAACAAGGTCGATCACAACCTTCTGAAATTTTCAAATAGGCAAAATGTTTAGGTGTTGTAAGTAACCTTTCCCCAATCAATTCTTGCTTGTAATCTGCCCCAAGTGACTTCAGCAACAAAGGCAAATCGCGAGTTCCAAAAAACTCATCAACATTTTTAATTTCTTTAGAGAGTTCAGGCTTGTATCTTTCACTAAGACATCCGGTAACTATTAACTTGTCAATTTTGCCTTGCTCTTTAGCATTGGCAAATTCTAAAATTGTATCAATACTTTCTTGTTTTGCATTGTCAATAAATCCGCAAGTATTAATAATTACAATTCCGCAATCATCGTCGGTGGATTCATGAACAACATCAAACTTATTAGTTCGGAGTTGACCCATTAGAACTTCGCTGTCATAAATATTTTTAGAACAGCCAAGAGTGATCACATTAATTTTATTTTTTTTAAATGATTTCGTTCTCATCAGAATTAACAGTTTTACATTTCACCAAAAAGAGAATCGACAAATTCGTGTTTATTAAAAACCTGAAGGTCTTCCATTTTCTCTCCTACTCCAATGTATTTAACAGGAATTTTAAATTCGTCAGATATGCCAATCACAACACCACCTTTCGCAGTACCATCAAGCTTTGTGAGAGCTAAGGCATTTACTTCAGTTGCAAGCGTAAACTGGCGGGCTTGTTCAATTGCATTTTGCCCTGTACTTGCATCGAGTACAAGAAGAATTTCATGTGGGGCCTCAGGAATGACTTTCTGAATTACTCTTTTTATTTTCGTCAATTCGTTCATGAGATTTACTTTATTGTGTAAACGTCCTGCTGTATCTATAATAAGGACATCGATATTTTGAGCAACAGCAGATTGTACCGAATCAAATGCAACAGAGGCTGGATCAGACCCCATAGCTTGCTTTACAATTGGAACGCCCACTCTCTTACTCCAAATATCTAACTGGTCAACTGCAGCAGCTCTAAATGTATCTGCAGCTCCGAGCATCACCGATTTTCCAGCTTTTTTGAATTGATAGGAAAGTTTACCAATTGTAGTGGTCTTCCCAACACCATTTACACCAACGACTAATATTACATACGGTGATTTCTTTTCAGGAATTGAAAAGTCTGATAACGATTCAGTATTATTTTCACTCAAAAGCTCGGCAATCTCAAGTTTCAAAATTTTATTCAATTCATCTGTACTGACATATTTATCTCTTGCAACGCGCTCTTCTAGTCTTTTGATAATTTTCAAAGTAGTGGTTACTCCAACATCAGAACTTACAAGAATTTCTTCCACGTTATCGAGCACTTCAGCATCAACAGTAGTTTTACCAACAACTGCTTTAGCAATACGAGAAAATAAATTTGTTTTAGTTTTCTCTAAACCTTTGTCAAGACTTTCCTTTTTCTCTTTTGAGAAGAAATTAAATAGACCCATTGAATGTTGGATGATTAAAGTCTAAAATAAAAAAGCTCCTTTCGAAATGAAAGAAGCTTAGAGTGTATAATAATACTGATGTATTACCTGTTTTTAAGGAAATCTTTCACGTGATCATTATGAACAACTTCTTCTTTGAACTGATATGAACCAGTGTCAGAGTTTTTCACCATTTTAATCACCTTTGAGAATTCTTTCCCTTTACCACTTTTAAGAGTAGCGACAACTTTCTTTGCCATAGTTTAATTCTTTCGAAATAACTGATTAGATATTATTTAATTTCTTTGTGAACAGTCATCTTCTTAAGGATAGAGTTATATTTCTTAACCTCAAGACGTTCTGTTGTATTCTTTTTATTCTTTGTAGTGATGTAACGAGACATTCCCGGCATACCGCTCGTTTTATGTTCCGTACATTCTAGAATCACTTGAATTCTGTTACCTTTTTTTGCCATGATAATATTTCGATTTTAATGAATCAACCCACTTAGGCTCATGGGTTATTTATAGGGCTGCAAATATAGATATTAAAAACCAATAAAAAAGCATTTCTCACGATTTATATGATCTTTTGAATAATTATTTGTTGATAACGTCAGAACTTCCAACTAGCCGTTCTATTTCTTCAATGGATCGAGGAGCTTTTTCTGATAAATTGAGTGGGCCAGTTGGTCTTATAAGGATATCATCTTCAATTCTAACACCAATATTCCACCATTTTTTATCACACGGACTATTTTCAGGAATGTAAATCCCAGGCTCTACCGTAATTATAGTTCCGTTTTTTAGCGGCCCATAAGATCCAGGATCATGAACGTCCAAACCCAAATAATGAGAGGTTCCATGCAGGAAATAATTTTTATACTCATTTAGCTCCTTAGTTATTCCAAGTTTAAGAAGACCTTCTGAAATTATTTTGACAGCATTTTCGTGAGGTTCTTGAAATCTATGATCCATTTTACAAACAGCTATTCCCGCTTTCTGTGCATCAAACACTAATTGATAAATTAAACTTTGCTCTTTTGAGAAACGACCATTCACAGGAATTGTGCGAGTAACATCAGCAGAATAGCCATGATATTCTGCTCCCATATCTAACAAGATTAATTCATTATCTGCGAAAGTTCTTCTGTTTGTAGTGTAATGCAGAACACATGAGTTTTCATTACTTCCACAAATACTCGGATATCCAATCGACTCTGCTCCTTTTTTTCGAAACACATATTCTCCTTCAGCTTGAACTTGAAATTCTGACATTTCTGGTTTAATATTCTTCATCATTGCAATAAAACCATCGCAAGTAATGCTAACACTTTTTGCAACTAATGAAATTTCTTCTTGCGTCTTAATTTCCCTCAACGAAGAAAGTGTTTTGTTTAAAATATAGTCGTCGACAACTAATCTCTCATTTGCAGTTAAAGCCTTGAAATGAATTAACAGTTGAAACAAACTATTCTTTACATCTTTAACTTCCACAAGATTAATAGGCTCCTTCAATCTCAAAATTGTTAAAGTGCTATCTCCAAAAAAAGAAGAGTCTTGCAAGAATTCACTAGTAAAAAAAACACTTTTAAATCCTGAAATACTTTTTGCAGCATCAATGCTTGAAGTTCGTCCAGTCCACACTTCTTGTTTTATATTTCGATCTTGAATAAATAATATTTCATCGGTTAAAGTGTTATTGAAAAGGATTGGCTTTTTATAAATTAGAAAAATAGAATTGGGTTCTAAGAATCCGGTCAAATAATAAAAATTGGGATTTTGATGGTATTCATAGTCCACATCATTCGAACGGTTTCTGATTGGATTTGAAAAAAAAACAGCGACCGAATTTTCAGGCATCTGTTTTCTTACTTCGCTTCTTCTTTCAACAAAAAAAAATGAACCCAAATGATCATCTGTAACTTTCTTTTGATCAACTTGAGCAAATAGAACTTTACAATTTACCATCATGATAACGAAAAGCATTTGTTTACAATTAATCAGTCTCAAGTGATATTATTTTTTGAAATGTTGTGGTAAAAAAAAAGCCGGTTAAAAAACCGGCTTGATAAAATCTATTGGCATACAATTACAAAGTACCTTTACGGATAGCTTTTTCAATTGCAGCACTAATTCCTAATTTGTCG
>JANLRG010000861.1:0-1058 GCA_031361545.1 Bacteroidota bacterium | reverse complement strand
TCGCATCGTCAATTTCTTTCGCTTTTGAAGGATTGCACCGCCGTGCAGAGTTAAAGCACAACAACGCCTTATCAAACAAGCTATCCTTAGCCGCTTGTATGCCCTGCTTGTACAACATCGCAAAATCGCACTTTTCTGGCTTAAACTTTTGCCCAAATAGCCCCGTGTTAAAAATAAAAAAAATAGGTAATAGGATGATTTTATTCATATGTCGTTTATTTTATTTTTGCTTTAATAATTGCCTTATGGCTTTTACTTCTTCTTCTCGTTCTTTGGGAATGATGCCCGCTTTTTCAAAGGCATCTAAGTCTGAAATAAAAGCCTCTCGATAAGTTGGTAAACTACTATTTAAGTCAAAGACTTTGTCTTTCCATTTTGCGTATTCGGCTTGAGCATCATTGATTTTTCCTTGAAATAAAAGAGCAGGGGCAAGATTGGTATATAGATATATATTCGTGCTGTCAACAGCGATGCCTGCTCGTATATCTTTTTCACTCTCTTTGAATTTTTTGAGAAAAAGCCCTGTCCATGCACGGCTATTATATGTATCTACTAAGGTGGCAGCGTTTTCATATGGGTCATATTGAGCACGTTTTCTCAAGGTATCTATTAAAACACCGTAGATTAGATACTGTTTCAAGGTATCAAGTTCAGAATTAATACTTTCTTGCAATATTTGTACAATATCTTTCACTTTTGATTTACTCCCTTCAGTATTTGTAATTTTGGCAATAATTGCAATGTGCTGTTTGCGTTCGTCAGAAGATTCCCAATCTTTTATTTTTCTTAAATATGCTTGGTAGTCGGGTGAGTTTCTCCAAGCTATTAGGCGTTCTTTATATTCAACTGTAACTCGTTTGATTTTATGCCTAAAAGCCAAACTATCTCGCCTATATTGTGAGGTATCTTCAGGTTCAATTTTTAATCCTCTTTCTACCATTTCGTATATCGAAAATTGATACACTTGGTCTTCAACCGCACCTGTTTTAACATTCCATATTTTCGCCGTTTTGTCTGAACTTGCTGTCAATACCTTTTGACCATTGGGCGAAAAAGCT
>JANLRG010000922.1:0-1526 GCA_031361545.1 Bacteroidota bacterium | reverse complement strand
GTCATTGCGAGGAGCGCGTCCTTTCTTTTCATCAATATTTGGTCAATCGTCAAGACAATAGCCGTCAGGCGTGAGCCTAAGTCATCGTGCAAGTTTTCATAGAGCTTTATCCTCACTTCTTGCAAATCAATGGTTTTTGATAAACGAAGATAGATGATATAGCCAAATAAAGCCATTCCTGCGAGAATGCACAGGGTGATAAACCAGGCTGTTTTCCAGAAAGGGGGAATGATGGTAATTTCTAAAATTTTAGGCTTTTCTGCCCAAACACCGTCAGAATTGGATGCTTTTATTAAAAAAGTATAAGTTCCTGCTTTTAAATCAGCATATCGTGTCGAGTTGAGTGTTCCTGCTTCAACCCAATCTTTGTCCACACCTTCCATTTTAAATTGAAATTGACACCGCATTGGGTCGCTGTATTCCATCGCTGCAAAGGTCAATGAAATTGTATTTTCGGAATACTGCAGTTCTAAACTGTGTATTTCACTCACATTTGTTGCGCCCGTTTTGGTACAAATTAAAGGTTGCACTTTTTCATTTATCAAAATATTTGTAATCGTCGGACGGGCTTGAATACTGAGGGGGGTAATGTCTTTGGGATTAAAAGTGGTGATGCCATTGCTTGTGCCAAAATACAAAGTGCCATCGGGTGCTTTAGTAGCCGCAAACATATTAAAATTCAAATCAGAAATACCATCCACTAAATTATAGCTATGCACCTTTTCAACTGTTCCGAAGGAATCCCTTGAGGAAGGGTCAAACTGCGCCAAACCTTTTGACGTGCCGAGCCATAAATGACCTGCATCATCAGCAAGCATTGAGTTTATAGTTCGACTTGGCAAACCATTCGCTTCTGTATAAAGTTTCGATTGCCAAGTACTTTTATCAATTTTAAATAAACCGTTTTGACTACTCATCCAAACAATTTGGGTATTTGGTTGTTGCCAAAAGCCTGTGACAAGACCATTGATTGGCAATTCTTTCACCAATTCATAGTTCTTTAGTGGGTCATAAATGCGAATATAAACAGCATCATAGCTACCCCAAATGAGACCTTCATTGTCTTCAAATATGATAGAGTGGGGCTTATCGAAGGGGATATTTTTAATCTTTTCAAATTGGAATTTACCGTTTTGAGGCTCTTTTATTTCAAAAACGCCCGTATAGGTTGCTATTAAAATCTTATCTGCATGTGTTGTTAAACCAAATAAAAATGACAAATTATGTAAATCAACGTTTTGGAAATTTGATTTTACCTTATCAAAAAAACCGAGATAATTATTGCCAAGAAACCATACTCTGTTTTGTTTATCCAAAAACGATACTAATGCTGTATTGTTTTTTAAGCCTTTTGCCTCTGAAGTATTGGCATTAAAACTTTGGTTTACAAAACCATCCTTTCCAAAATGTCTAATGCCTGTTCCGTTAGAGCCACTCCATAAAAAGCCCTCTTTATCAACTATTAGTGCAGTCGCATCGAAAGAGGTTTTTAAGGTTTTATCAAAAGGAAAAAGGTAAAGTGTCTT
>JANLRG010000840.1:0-7298 GCA_031361545.1 Bacteroidota bacterium | reverse complement strand
GAAGAGAATAAAGGGAAAAAATAAAAAAAATTAACGGTATTTATTTAGAAAAAAAAATCAAAAGCGGGAGAAAATATTTTCTTCCGCTTTTTCTTTTCTTGGCAGCTTCGCGAAAAAACATATAATTGCAAATGCATATTTACTAGGAAAGACTTTTTCCTGCTATTGGATTATCTAAAAATTAAAAACACGAATCTACTTTTCATTATTTCTCTGAACTGTTGCTGTTCACTATTGCTGTTCACTGTTTCTGTTTCTGTTCACTATTGCTGATCACTATTGCTGTTCATTGTTCACTGTTCACTGTTCACTGTTTCTGATCACTCCACTACGGTTTGGTTTTCTGCAACTATTCTTCTCTGAAATTTTTAAACGAATTTTTAAACGATGGGCATTCTTTAGTGGATGAAAATCCACAGCACAAAACAACGGACGAATATTCGTCGAAGCAGGTAAACATTAATAATTAAGTCAATATAAAACAACAAACCTTTAGAAAAAGGTCAACGTTATTTGGCCAAGCTCACATCATCAATCTTCAATTCTCAATTCTCAATTTTCGCCATCCTCCATCCTCCATCTTCAATTCTCAATTCTCAATTCTTATTCTCTTCCATCATTTTCCTAAGAGCATGATCATACAAACTCTTTGCTTCGCTGACATGACCAAAAGATTTTTCATCGATCATTAACTGTCCGTCTGTGACATCTCCCAAATTAGAAAATTCAACATCGGCCTGAGCCAAATAATCGACAAAGTTGTTCAGCTTTTCTGGACGAACGGATACGACTATTCTACTTTGTGCTTCTCCAAAAAGAAAAGCATCTGCACGAACATCAAAATCTGTTTCAATAGAAAAACCAAGTCCATTTACCATTGCAGATTCAACCAATGTAATAAAAAGTCCACCATCAGAAATGTCATGCGCCGATTCCACCAGATTTTTTTTAATCAAATATTTGACAACACTTTGAACTTTATGTTCTACATCAAGATCAAAAAATGGTGCAGGCGATTTTTTTATTTTATGAAAAGAATATAAATATTCGGAACTACTGATATCGTTTTTGGATTCGCCAATCAAAAATATCGAATCGCCCGGCGCTTTGAAATCGAGTGTCATTTGATTCCTTTTGTTTTCTAATACTCCAAGCATACCAATTGTTGGTGTAGGAAAAACAGGTCCTTCATCGGATGACTGATTGTAAAAGCTAACGTTTCCTCCAGTCACTGGTGTTTGGAATTTTCTACAAGCTTTCGCCATGCCTTTTATTGATTGGACAAATTGCCAATACACTTCTTTGTTATAAGGATTCCCAAAATTCAAACAATTCGTAATCGCTGAAGGTTCTCCCCCACTACAAACAATATTTCTTGCCGACTCTGAAACAGCTATTGCACAACCAACTTCGGGATCTGCATAAACATACCGTGAGTTACAATCAACAGTTAAGGCAATGGCTTTTTCAGTGCCCCGAATATTTATTATGGCAGCATCACTTGGTGAATTAGTACTCATATTTACAATACCAACCATTGAATCGTATTGATCAGTCACCCAATTCTTCGAGGCAATGTTTGGATGAGCGAGAAGAAAGTTAGCAACCTCGTGTAAATCTTCCGGTTCTTCAACCGAGTCGATGTTAAATTTTTTATTTTCGTTGTAGTATGATGGCGTGGAATATTCTCTTTCATAGACTGGCGCTCCGCCGCCTAGAACCAAGGAATCAGCTGGCACATTGGCAATGAGTTCATCATTCATATAAAATTTCAATTGAGTTCCAGAAGTTACTTCTCCAATTTGAACACAATTCAAATCCCATTTATCAAATACAGCAAGAACATCTTTCTCTCTGCCTTTTTTTATAACGATCAACATTCTTTCCTGCGATTCACTTAATAATATTTCCCATGCTTGCATGTTCTTTTGTCGCGTTGGAACTTTATCCAGGTAAATATTCATTCCATGTTTTCCTTTTGCAGACATTTCAGAAGTGCTACAAATTATTCCGGCCGCACCCATATCTTGCATACCGATCACAGCTCCAGTTTTTATCAGTTCCAATGAAGCTTCTAAAAGTAATTTTTCTGTGAATGGATCGCCGACTTGTACAGACGGTAAATCTTCTGCAGAATCGCTATGTAAATCGCCGCTCGCAAAAGTTGCTCCGTGAATCCCATCTTTACCAGTGGCAGAGCCAACAATAAAAACTGGATTTCCGACACCGTAGGAAGTTGCTGAAACTGTTTTTCCTTCTTCCACTATTCCAGCAGACATGGCATTGACTAATGGATTTATGTTATAACATTCATCGAAAAATAATTCACCGCCAACCGTAGGAACACCAAAAGCATTTCCATAATCACCAATTCCTTTCACTACACCACGAAGTAAATGTTTTGTCTTTTCACTCTCAGGATTTCCAAATCGCAATGAATTTAGCTGAGCAATAGGACGAGCTCCCATAGTAAAAATATCTCTGTTGATTCCACCGACTCCCGTTGCTGCACCTTGATAAGGTTCAATCGCTGATGGATGATTATGTGATTCTATTTTGAAAGCACAAGCCAAACCTCCTCCGATAGAAACCAAACCTGCATTTTCTGCTCCGGCTTTAACTAACATTTGCGGTCCATCTTTCGGCAAGGTCTTTAACCATACAATAGAATTTTTATAAGAACAATGCTCACTCCACATCACACTGTAAATACTCAATTCTGTGAAATTCGGAATTCGTCCTAAAAATTCTTTGACTTTCTGAAATTCCTCTGGAAGCAAACCTAATTCTTTGGCCGTTTCAAAGGTGACAACTTGATCTAATACGTCTGACATTTGTACATTTTATTGATGAAACAAAGGTAATAATTCACTCGGAGCAAATACCGAATCACAGTCAAAAGTATTCTCTTTTTTTGCTAACAAATCGTCGAAGTTCTTTGATAACTTTCCTAAACAAATGGAACAATTTTAAAAAATAAATTAAACCTAATAACCATTTTTATCATGAAGCGCTGATAGTTAACACTTGACGATTCATTCATCAAAAAACCGTTGACATAAATCGAAATATTCAAAGAAAATTCTTTCATAAGAAAAATAATTTCTCTTTCTTACCCTTATAATACGATAGACTCGAATGCAAATTATCCTGGCTTGTGCTTATTGCACACTTTTTATTTTTTTCATTCAAAAGATTAAATTTTTTCAATCAGAAGCAATCCCAAGCTCTTGGCCTATTTTCCTTTTTCTGTTGAAAGTAGTTGCTGGAGTTTTATTGGGCCTTATTTACACTTATCACTATACTGATATTAAAACAACTGATACATGGAAATTTTTTAACGATAGCAAAATTATGTTTTCTGCCATCCATGGACATCCTTACGATTTTTTTAGAATGTTCACTGGGTTTGATGGAGACTCTATTGAGTTGAGAAGTTATTATGAAAGAATGGACGCTTGGCTAAATACTAATTTATTATTTAACGACAACAAAACAATCATTCGGCTGAATGCTTTTTTCCATTTTTTCTCCCTCGGATATTATTATGTCAATGTTGTTTTTATGAATTGTCTTTCTTTTACCGGCTTGTTTTGCCTCTACAAAGTGTTCACTGAAATTGTAAAAAATTCTGCGAAAGAAATTCTTCTTTCCACCTTCCTCTTTCCTTCTGTCTTATTCTGGGGCTCAGGTCTGCTAAAAGATAGCTTGCTTATTTTTGGTTTGGGTTTATTAATTTATCAATTTTATCTCTTCACAATAGATGGTTTAAAAATCAAACGCATTTTGCTGTTGCTTCTTTCAGTTGGCTTATTAAGTATCATCAAATTCTACATACTTATTTTAATTCTTCCCGGTATAATCGGATGGCTATTGAGTAAAAAATTTGCTCCCAAAAAAAGTTTGTTGCTGATAGCTATATTTTACATTTTATTTTTTACAATCGCTTTCAATTTTCATTACTTAGCGCCGGAATATGATTTGTCAGCCATCTTGTACTGGAAACAATTTAATTTCTACGGATATGCAAACGCTGTTGAAAGTAAAAGTCTGATTGAAATACCTCGACTTGGATTCACACCATGGAGTATTATCAAAAATGTTCCTAACGCATTTTTCACGACTCTATTAAGACCTTTTCTATCCGACATCCACCATAATCCACTTATCCTTCTGGCAGCTATTGAGAATTTAGTGATTCTATTCTTATCAGTTTTCATGGTCATAAATTTTAAAAAACCTGAAGTATCAAATAGAGGTTTTTTCTGGATGAGTATTTTTTTTATTATCACCTTATTTGTCCTCATCGGCCTCACGACTCCTGTTCTCGGAGCAATTGTCCGCTATAAAATCCCTGCACTGCCATTCTTAGGATTCATAATTTTAAGTTTGACTCGCAAACGAATTTTTAATTGATTAATATTGACATCGAATAATCCCAACAATTTCCTTTAAAAATCTGCGATGAATTTATTCAGAAAAAAATCAGTCCATAAAATACTTGAGCAATCTGCCGCCAATGAAAGTGGTCACAATTCTTTATCCCGACATCTTGGAGTAAGAGATTTAACTGCATTGGGAATTGCTGCAATTGTTGGAGCCGGAATTTTCAGCACCATAGGTAATGCTTCTGCTAATGGCGGACCAGGAGTTATTTTACTTTTCATTTTCACCGCCGTAGCTTGTGGATTCGCAGCGTTCGCTTATGCCGAATTTGCATCCATGGTTCCAGTTTCTGGAAGCGCCTATACTTATTCGTATGTAGCCTTCGGAGAATTGATGGCTTGGATTATTGGCTGGGCTTTGATAATGGAATATGCGATTGGAAATATTACGGTTGCAATTTCTTGGTCAGATTATTTTACAGGATTATTAAATTCAATTGGCAGTCATTACCATTGGCAAATTCCTGAATGGATGACGATGGATTTTTTATCTGCAAGCAGAGGTCATCACACTGCTGAAGCATTGATGGCAAGTGGAAAACATTTTTCTAATTTAGATGCTCCAATACAAGAAGCATTTAATGCTTGGCAAAATGCTCCTCAACTTTTCGGTTTACATATTGTTGCAGACTTACCCGCTCTTCTCATCATTTTCCTAATTACTTGGTTAGTTTACCGAGGAATGAAAGAATCGAAGAATGCCGGAAATATTATGGTGCTTGTTAAAATTTTAATTGTGCTCATGGTCATAGCACTCGGATCATTTTATGTCAATACAGATAACTGGCATCCATTTTTACCTAATGGAATTGGGGGTGTATTAAAAGGAGTCTCAGCTGTATTTTTTGCTTACATCGGTTTTGATGCTATTAGCACCACTGCGGAAGAATGTAAAAATCCACAGCGTGATTTACCTCGTGGAATGATGTGGGCAATTATTATTTGTACTATTCTTTATGTTTCAATCGCTTTAGTTCTTACTGGAATGATTAATTATTCTGAATTAGCAGTCGGAGATCCTTTGGCTTTTGTGTTTGAAAAACTTGGAATGAAATGGATTTCTGCAATTATCGGAGTGAGTGCTATTGTTGCAATGGCAAGCGTTCTATTAGTTTTCCAACTTGGCCAACCAAGAATCTGGATGAGCATGAGTCGTGATGGATTGCTTCCTAAAAGGTTTTCAACTATTCACCCAAAATATAAAACACCATCCTTTGCAACAATTGTCACCGGATTTGTTGTTGCGATTCCAGCTCTGTTTATGAACCTCACGTGGGTAACCGACCTATGTAGCATAGGAACATTGTTTGCTTTTGTGTTAGTGTGCGCTGGAGTTCTGAAACTCGATATGAACCCTGATTCTCCTAGAGGAAAATTCAAAACGCCCTATGTGAATAGCAAATTTTTTATGACGCCGTTACTAATTCTTGCTATTGTGTTATCGCTAAATTACAACCATGAAAATACTCTTCGCTTTTTTAGAAACGATCCTGCAATTGTTGGTGCTGATGATTTGATTAATAAACTTAATAAAAACGAACTCTCTACTATCAGAGAAGATTTAATGATGACAGATCCAACAGGTTTCAATAATGCAAATTCTGAATTAGATACCTACCTAAAATCCTTGGACGAAAAATCGTATGCTCAAACTATTTCCACTTTTAATATATCAGAAGAGAAAAAATTTGATTCTGGCTGGAATGTTTTAAAACATAAAGTGCCAACTTGGATTTTCATGCTTTCTTGTTTGTATTTGACATTCCTTTCCATAAAACACAACATGTCATTAATTCCATTGCTCGGTTTAATTAGTTGTTTATATATGATGAGTGAACTGGGAATTTCAAATTGGATTGGATTTTCAATTTGGTTGTTTGTAGGGCTGATAATCTATTTTAGTTTCAGTTACAAAAACAGTAAATTAAACCCTGAAAATGGTTGACACATACCAGTCAACATGATGTTTTTAATTATGATCATACAATTCACACATCAATAATAATTATTAATGAAAACAATATTTATTACAGGAGCATCTTCAGGTTTTGGGAAAGCAATTGCTTATAAATTTGCTCAACATGGATATCAACTAATCTTAACTGGTCGACGAGAAGATCGGCTGAGAGAAATTGAAGCAGATTTAAAAGATCTTTACAATGTTAAAGTTCAAACTTTGAATTTTGATATTCGTGATAAGGATGCTGCTAAAATTGCCATTCAATCTTTACCACACGATTTTAAAAAAATTGACATCTTAGTTAACAACGCTGGATTAGCGGCTGGACTCTCCACCATTCAAGAAGGAAATACCGATGATTGGGATTTAATGATTGACACCAATGTAAAAGGCCTTCTTTATGTTTCTCGCTTAATTATGCCGATGATGATTTCAGCAGGACAAGGACATATCATCAATATAAGTTCAATTGCAGGAAAAGAAACCTATCCAAAAGGAAATGTGTATTGCGCCACTAAATTTGCTGTCGATGCAATTACAAAAAGTATGAGAATAGATATGTTGGAGCACGGAATAAAAGTGACTTCCATTGATCCGGGAGCAGCAGAAACAGAATTTTCTTTGGTAAGATTTGGCGGTGATGTTGAACGATCAAAAAAAGCTTACGAAGGATATACTCCGCTGTATGGAGAAGACATTGCAGACATCGTTTTCTTCGCTGCTACTCGACCGGCCCATGTTGTATTGAATGATATTGTTGTTACTTGTACTGCACAAGCCAACACTCAAAATTTTTTCAAGAAAACGAAAGAATAGTTTGATCAATATTGAATGACATCTTTAGATTAATTGTTCGTCCAAGAAAAAACGTTTCACGGTTACAGTTACAGTTT
>JANLRG010000832.1:0-1696 GCA_031361545.1 Bacteroidota bacterium | reverse complement strand
GCATTTTACCTGTTGTAAATGCCATTTCCACACTCTGACCTTGTGCTAAACCAAAATAAAAACCAGTGGCAAAAGCGATAGCCGTAGAGTCTCCTATAGCCCGAGAAGTGCCGACAACATATGGAACGTATTTACCTACTACTTTAGCTTGCGATTCAGAATGGCAGCTATTAAAAACAATGGCTTCCAAAGGGATATGCAGAGACTCAACTGCCATATGAAAAACATATTCGAGGGCGTCGTCGTCTATAATTTTCATGCCGCGCATGTCTTCATCAAAGACAACAATCCCGCCTGTTTTGTCATCATCTTTCGGCATCGAAAAACCGACAATGCCGCGTCCATATACAGTTGTTTTATCGCTTGATGTATCTGTTTCGGGGTCTTTGCCATGCCCTGAAAAATGGATAATATTAGGGCGATATTGGACTATTAATTCTGGAATATCAGTCGCACTAACAAATTTTTCAGTTGGGAAATTGAATTTCCCATTCAGTTTTGTAGCGATTCTGCTATGCTCTATTTCGAGTTGAAGTTGCGATGTGCCAGATGGATTTGAACCCATAAAAAGGATGGTTTTGATGGCGTTTGGTAGTGCTTCAGTAGGCATAAAAGCCATTGGTGCAGGCTTGAAATTAACTGCTTCAACCACACCCCCCTCAGTAATTACGGTCACTGTTTCGTCCAAAACCATTTCTTTGCGACGATCTTTTTCGTTGATGCGTTCGATGATAGCAACTTTTAATAATAATTTATAACTGCCTGATTTTAAAGGTTTTACATAAAATTGCCATTCCGTAAAATCATCTTTTAAAAGTATTTGTTCTTTAGAATTAACGGATTGAATTTCAAATGCTTTGCCGGTTCCTAACTCCATCAACTCGACTTCCATAACCTCTGAAACCGTAATATCTTTTGTTTTTTCTTCTTCAAATTTTTCACCCTCCTGCTTCAACATTTTTTTATCAAAAGCAATGCGCACAATACATTTTGTCTCGATATTCAAAGACATTTTTGTAGGAATGCTGTATAAAATGCCGCCTTTGGGTTGTGTCTGAGGAACTGCTGGAGCTTGAGCAGGGATAGGCGCCGAAGCGGCAGATGCAGGTCGATCTATTTCAGTTTCTAAATCTACATTTTCTGCTTCAAAAACCGCACTCTTTTCGGGCTGATAAGCAAATTCATCCGATGGTTCTGCACCGCTTGTTGGAGAGTGATGCGGCACATAAATATCTGACGCTCTTGGCGGCTGAGCACTTTTTGGTTCGGGTATCTGATTTAAAATATCTAAGATTTTATCAACCATTTGCTTGCGAATAACATGTGCATCTTTTTTAGAAATTATACCCTTAATTTCTTTCATTTTGAGAGATTCAAAATCAGATTTTATAGAAATCATTAATTCGATAAAATGCTGTTTATAGTTTTCATAAGCCCAATTTTCAAGCATCTCAATGGCTTCATCGAGCTTCTCTTGGCTGATAAGTTGTTTAATAGCTTCTTTTAGTTCTTTGACTGTCATGTTGATATTTTATTTATTCCCCAATATCGGTTTTTTTTTATATTTTTCAAAATTATAGTTTATTGATCATCCCTCAGTATTTTGAAAGGAAATGCTATGAATTTCTTAACTTTATCAATTTTAAAGATTTAAAGTGATTGCCTTTGGTTTCAAGTTTTATGAAAAATACTGAGG
>JANLRG010000784.1:0-1215 GCA_031361545.1 Bacteroidota bacterium | reverse complement strand
TATATGCTCAAAGGATTTGTGCTGGGGCGTGTGACCCCTCAGTATTTTGCAGAAAAAAAGCGGCTTCTGGTGGGAAGCCGCTTATTGTGTACTTTTTTTAAATTGCAAGAAAAATTTATGCTTAAAAAATATATTTGTGCAGTCCAAAAAGCCTTGTTAGTTTTGCCGAAAGAATTAAGATAGGGCTATAAAAAAGAAACCCGATAGTTTGAGTTACCTCAGGGACTACCGGGAATAATATGATGCAAAGGTAAAACCTTTTTTTCAATTACGCAATACCAAATTAAAATGAAATTTCAAGACTTTGAGAAAATAATGTCTTCGCCACGTATGATGCGTTACGCTACCGCTTGTAATGGCAATACCAAACGAGCCATGACATTGTACAGGCTTAATTTAAGGCTGTCACAAGAGCTCTTTACGGTCATTAGTTGCTTTGAAATTGCGCTGCGGAATGGCATAGATAACTGTTATACAACACATTATGGCAATGATTGGCTGCGAAATGCTGCGGCACAAGGCGGTATGTTTGACACAACCAATTGCAGACGAACAAAACAACTTATTGATAACCATTTGCACAAATTGGCACATAACTATACGCACCCTAAATTGATTGCTGAAATGGATTTTGGTTTTGGCGGTATCTATATGCTCAACCACAATTTCATGCAGGCGGTCAAAAACTGTTGCAAATATTTCCTGCAAAACCTCGAAGTACACCAACGATTCAGTATAACCAAACGTTTATTTTCAATCAATTAGGCTTGATAAATGATATTCGTAATCGTATTGCTCATCACGAGCCTATTTGCTTTGTGGCAGGGCAATCCATCAAAAATACAACTTATACACGGCAGCATTACACCCATATTTTACAACTTTTCCAATGGATGAGCATTGATGAAGCCGCTTTGCTTTATGGACTCGACCATATCAATTCGGTGTGTAATCAAATTGATGCTTTGTAAATGCGATAAGCAACCCCTCAGTATTTTGCAGAAAATAGAGCGGAATTGCCTAAATGTGAAGGCGGTTGCACAGCTCTGAATCGGCAGTTTTAGGGGTGTGGGGTGGGGCGTGTAACCCCTCAGTATTTTGCAGAAAATAGAGCGGAATTGCCTAAATGTGAAGGCGGTTGCTCAGCTCTGAATCGGCAGTTTTAGGGGTTTGGGGTGGGGCGTGTGACCCCTCAGTATTTTGCAGAAAAAAGCG
>JANLRG010000777.1:0-2302 GCA_031361545.1 Bacteroidota bacterium | reverse complement strand
GCTTCTTTTTGAGATTTCGTCATGCGGGTCATAATGCCCGTTTCATTGGCTTTGACTTTCAAATCCCAATCCCAACGGAGGTCTTTGATTTGCATGAGTTGGTGTTGAGCAGCTTGTCGGTCTTTATAATCATCAAAAAATGTATTAGGCACGTCAAATGTTTTACCATCGAAAGCATGAAGGTCTTGGGTATCGGGTTGCCATTCACGATGTGGTGCTTTATGACCTATTACAAGGCTAAACGGTTTAGATTTATCGCGCCCTTTATCCAACCAACCGAGGGCTTCGTCAGTAATAATATCCGTTGCATAGCCTTCAATGCGGCTTTGTGAGCTATCCATATTGATAAAATCAGGATTGTAATATTGACCTTGACCGGGCAGCACCTTCCAATAGTCAAAATACTGAGGGGTATTGTTGATATGCCATTTGCCAATCCAAGAGGTGGTATAGCCATTTTCCTGCAAATATTTAGGGTACATCGGCTGCCCTGTATTAATACGCGTTTGAGTGCGATTGTCCACTTGCCCGTTGAGGTGATTGTACTTACCCGTTAGTAAAACGGCACGGCTGGGGGCGCATATTGAATTGGTGCAAAAAGTATTTTTAAATAGCGCCCCTTCCCTTGCAAGGCGGTCAATATTGGGGGTTTTGATATGCGGGCTGCCATAAGCACTAATGGCTTGCAAGGCATGGTCATCTGAAAAAATGACAATAATATTAGGGTGCTTTGTCTCTTTTTTAATGAAAGAAAAGAAACTTAAAGAGATGATAAAGAGGTAGAGGATGTTTTTCATTGATTTGATTTTTAGCAAGTTATTTTTTTAGTCTCACAAAATAATCTAATTTTCTCAATTGTCTTATCATATCTACGCTTTTTCATTTTGCACGTTATATTTGCCATAGAAATGAAACCACAACACATTTTTCTAACACATAGGTCACATAGAACACATAGTTTTTTACATCCAGCCTATGTGTTCTATGTGACCTATGTTTAAAAAATACTACTTGTGTTGTACTACCCAATCACTCAATATAATTTTTATGAGTTCAAACAATTCCGAACAAGCCAATAATCATGGCACAAGCCATATCATCCAAAGTCTTGTCGTGAATCTGCTGATTACGGTAAGCAAAGGGTTTGCTGCATTTATGACCCATTCGGGGGCAATGTTGGCTGAAACCATCCATTCATTTGCTGATTGTGCCAATCAAGCGTTGCTGTTAGTGGGTGTCAAGCAAGCTCGACGTCCGCCTGATGAAAAGCATCCATTAGGTTATGGTCGCTCAGTCTATTTTTGGTCGTTTATGGTCGCCATGTTGCTCTTTTCAGTGGGCGGTATGTTTTCCATTTATGAAGGTATCCATAAATATTCGACTTCTGAGCCGATTCATAATGTCTTATGGGGCGTTGGCATACTCATTTTCTCCATTGTATTAGAAGGCTATGCAGCCTATTCCAATGTCGTGGAAATGAATAAACGAAGAGGCACATTAGGCTTTTTTCAATATTTAAAAGAAACTAAAGACAGTGATTTAATAGTCATTTTTGGCGAAAACTCAGCAGCCGTTTTGGGTTTAATATTAGCCCTCATATTTATGATGGCTTCTTACTATACGGGCGATGGGCGTTACGATGCCCTCGGATCATTGCTGATTGGTATTGTGTTAATTGGAGTAGCTATATTTTTGAGTGTTGAAGTCAAATCGCTGCTCATTGGAGAAAGTGCTGACCCCAAGATAGCCAATACGGCAAGACAAATA
Organism: Bacteroidota bacterium; assembly: GCA_031361545.1. Lineage (GTDB taxonomy): Bacteria > Bacteroidota > Bacteroidia > AKYH767-A > 2013-40CM-41-45 > JADKIH01. The sequence goes on along the minus strand of JANLRG010000777.1, from coordinate 535 downwards.
GCGATAGACCACCCCCATATAAAAGCCCTGATCAATTGCATCACCGTACAGCAAGGACCCGGCGAGGTGTTGGTTTGTGTCAAAATCACTTGCGAAGAGAACCTCTCAGCCTTGGATGTCAGCACACTGATTAATGAATTTGAAGCCTTACTGAGGGATAGTTGCCCCGAAGTGAAATGGCTGTATGTAGAGCCGGATTTGCAGGAATGGGCGAAATAGGGGCTTGTTTAAATTGGCATAACCCAGCCTTACCCCCTCATTATTAGTACATTTTTTGGAAAATGCGAAAGAATCTGAATGATTCAATCTAAATTTCCTGCTTAAAATATCGTCCTAAACCCCAAATAATCTATCAAGACCCTTGGTAGAGTCTCGCAAACCCTTTGCAGACTCTCCTAAACCCTTAAAAACTTCTACAAGACCTTTGGATAACTCTACAAGTCCCTTAAAAACTTCTACAAGACCTTTATTTAACTCTACTAAACCTTAGACGCTTCTCTAAAACCCTTAAAAACTTCTACAAGACCTTTGGATG
>JANLRG010000757.1:0-1508 GCA_031361545.1 Bacteroidota bacterium | reverse complement strand
CGCGGAATCAATAGTTACCATGCGGCTCATGGTGTCGCTGAGGCATATTTTTTCATCCTTTTTTTCTTGAACTACTGAGGGGGTCGCTTTTTGACATGATGAGAGAATTGCCGAAATAGATAATGCAGTTATGGTGATTTTTTTAATTTACATGTCGTTATTAATTTTAATTGAGTTATAAATTGAATCAATAAACAATTACCGCCTGACCCACCGTGAAATTCAATTCAGCAGCAGCATTCAAAAGGGCTGTTTCGATTTGAATTTTCTTTAATTGAGTATCCCTGTAGGACTGTACAAAATCTATAAAATCGAGTAATGAAATCTGCCTTTGACGGTACATCGTGTTCACATTCGATAACAAATCGTCGTATTTTTTACCCAAATCTGCTGGTATTTCGCCGCGATATTTTTGAAGGGATTGCCATTTTTGATAAGCCGTATAGACTTCTGCAAGTGCTTGATTTTCAACACTTTGCGTCTGAATTTGAGCTTGTTTAATACTCAATTCAGCTGCTTTAATATTGCCTTGATTTTTATTAAAAATCATCAAAGGCAATCCAACGGAAAAGCCGACATAATTCGTTGCATAGCTACTGCGTTGGTCGTATTCAATTCCTAAAGTGACATCGGGTTTTTTCAAAGCCAACTGATAATCTAAATTATGCTGTTGAAAGGCAATTTGAGATTTAGCGAGCGCAATATCAGGGCGATTTTGACGCGCTAAATCAGTCAATTTTGATGCTTCCAAATCGGTTGAAATACTCAATGGTGTAAGTGGTTCTGCAACGATAATGACTGAGGGGTTGGTTTGCAACACCGAGCGCAATTCTCCTTGCACGGCTATTTGTTGCTGCTCGTTGTCGTTGATATTATTTTGTAATTCAAACAACAAAGCCTTGACCCTCAAAGTCTCTTTCAAAGATACTTCGCCTGCTTGCAAAACGGAGTCCATTGCTACTGAAAGACGTCTGACATCTGCAATTTCACTTTTATAAAAACCATTGGCTTGCTGCAGTTGTCTTAACAAATTCAAATTGTTTTGTACAATAAACTTCAAATTTCTGATAAAATCATTCAATTGTGCTTCGGCAGTGAGAGCTTGGTCATCGGATAGGCGGACGAGTTTTTGACGCTTTCCGGCTGTTCTGATGGTCTGTTGGAGTTGGAGAAATACCTGCCCGTAGTCGGCTGTATGGCGAAATAATTTACCGTCATACAGGTTTTGATCAAGAAATACTGAGGGGTTATCTTTCAAACCTGCCTGCATGGCGAGGGCTATATAGATGTCCACATTGTATTTATACGCAGCGATAGCAAGGTTTTTCTGCAATAAAAGTTGCTCGGCATGTACGCGGGTGAGCCTGAGCGTATCCTGTGCATTTAATGAACCAATCGTCATCAATAGAACAAGACAGCATGAAAAATATTTGATAGTTGGGTGATTCATATTTGTATAAAATTTTACTGACGTGTTGATGCAGCAAAAATAGGGCTGATACTGAGGG
>JANLRG010000743.1:0-1764 GCA_031361545.1 Bacteroidota bacterium | reverse complement strand
TGACGGTAACCGATTGAGAAACACAAGCAGTGGCGTTGCAATCGCCTTTGTATCTGACAAAATAAGTCGTGTTAACCGTCGGTGAAACAGTGATACTGTTGCCCGTTCCAATCGGGGCGCTGCCACATGAACTTGTGAACCATTCGGCTACGGCATTAGTCCCTAGACTGCCGCCTATCACGCTTAAAGTAGTGCTGCTGCCGTTGCAAATGACGGTGGTGCCGGTGATACCTGTCGGCGCGGTTGAAAGGGTATTGACAGTAACCGATTGAGAAATACAAGCGGTGGTATTACAATCGCCTTTGTATCTGACAAAATAAGTGGTATTAACCGTCGGTGAAACGGTGATGCTATTACCCGTTCCAATCGGGGCGCTGCCGCATGAGCCTGCGAACCATTCAACTGTGGCATTTGTCCCCAGACTGCCGCCTGTCACACTCAAAGTGGTGCTGCCGCCGTTGCAAATGTAGTTGGTGCCGCTAATACCGGTCGGTGCGGTTGAAAGGGTATTAACGATAACCAATTGAAAAACACAAGCAGTGGTATTGCAAGTGCCATTGTATCTGACAAAATAAGTCGTATTCGAAGTCGGCGAAACGGTGATGCTATTACCCGTTCCAATTGGAGTGCCGCCGCATGAACCTGCGAACCATTCAGCTACAGCATTTGTCCCCAGGCTGCCGCCTGTCACGCTCAAAGTGGTGTTGCCACCGTTGCAAATGACGGTGGTGCCGCTGATACCGGTCGGAGCCGTTGAAAAGGAATTCACGGTCATAGTTTTTTCATCCGAAACGGGGGTTGTGGAAGTGCAGGAGGCATTGGATACCATTTCCACTTTGATTTTATCGCCATTCGCACAATCATTTCGAGTCAATTGACTGCTCGATTCGTTGGCTATCAAAATATTGTTTTTATACCATTTATACTGAGGGGTAGAGCCGCCGTTGGTCGGAAATGCGGTGAAAGTGACCGATGTACCTGCACAAACGGTTTGGCTTGGCGAAACACTCAAACTGACTGACGGGGTTAAAATCGTTGAAACCACCGATGCCGATAAAGTACTAGCGCTACTTGTTCCTATACAATTGCTTGCCGTCACTTGAATATTTCCGTTTTGTCCTAATGCGCCTGTAGTGACGGTCACAGATGTTGATCCGTTTGCGCTTGTGATGGTCCAACCGCTGGGAAACGTCCAAGTATAGGTGGAAGCAGATGCCACAGGCGCAATACTGTAAGTTTGATTGGGTAAATTAGGGCATTGGTTGGCAGTCCCTGATATCGCGCCAGGGGTTGAAGGGGTAGTGCTCAAACTGATGTTGCCGTTTGTAGCTGTCAACGTCATAGCAAAATCATCTGCCGTGCCAAACAGTCCGACTACTGCAAAAGTGTAAGTCGTATTGGCAGTAGCATTAAAAGTTAAATTGGAGCCTAAAGGGTCGTTACAAATTTGCTTGAAACCGCTACAGGCTAAAGCGGGATCGAAGGTACAATTATACCAAAAAATGCCTGTGTCATCGGTATTGCCGGCTGCACTGATAACATTGGAAATATTGATTGTCACAGTCGTAGTCGCATCACAGACGATGCTGTAAAGTCGGTAGGGTTCAGCCGTTGGGTTAAGACTACAACTACCTGCCGTAGAACCCAATAAAGGGAACTTAGCTGTTGGAGCTCCCACCGTAGTACCAGAAATACTTAAAGAAGATATCGGTGGCAGTGCCGATAATTGTGTAGGTAGGAAGACTAAAAGAAATAGTTGTATCC
>JANLRG010000725.1:0-1397 GCA_031361545.1 Bacteroidota bacterium | reverse complement strand
GCTCATAACCATTGATGTATTTGTTCTGGGAATTATAGATATGCTGTTTTTTTGGTGAAGGCTACCTTTGGGTAGCCTTTTTTTTTTATCAAAGATGAAATCCATAGGTCTTTAAATAATTTTCGATTTCATCAAAATTCTCTTGTACTACTTCTTTATTTACAAGTAAAATTATACTTTTCATTTCGTTTTCTTTATACTCATACGAATTCGAATTAATCATTTCACCTAAAAGTTTTTTGTAAAATCTAAATCTTTTAGTGTTCTGATAAGCATTTTTATTAATTTTTTGTGCGTCTTCAATTTCTTTAATGGTGGGTTCGCAGATAAAAATTAAAGAATATTGAGGAAATTGTTTTACTATTTCTTTAAGGATACAAAGTATCGTCGCAAAAAAACGCAATGGATTTTTGTGGTTCGTCAAAACATTGTATTTGTATTTACTTTCAAAATCTTCTGCCTTATGAAACTTCAATCCAAATAAATTAATATCTTCAAATATATCTACCAAAAGAACATACCTATACCCTTCATCAGTTTGAAAAGTATAGGTATGTGTAATACAGTATTGAATTTCTAAATTATTTGATTGCCCTTCAAAATCAAACTCATAAGACCGTCTAATATCAATTGACCAAAAATTTTTTCTCATAAAATATATGGGCGGTTTTTATTACGGGCATTCCAAAGTGTGGATTCGGGTATATGAGCAAATAAATTGCTTTTGAATTTTGGTTTATCAAGTTCCACAAACTTTTTATCAAGATATTCCAAGTAATCTTTAGTCGTGTAAAGAAAATCTATCAAGCTTTTATAAAGGCGTGATTCTTCATCCTTTAATATAGTATTAGGGATTTCAATTTCACCTATTTCATCAAATAACGGTTTAGCTGCATCATAAAGTATTCTTGATTTTCTATACGATTCAGCATCAAAAGGCTCATTTTCAAGCATTTCTGTATTAAATTTTTCTACCATGCTATCAAATGTTTTAGGTAAAACTTGAAAAAAATGATGCTTAACTAAATGAGTGATAGCGGCTTTTTGAATTTCTTGAGAAGGTAATTTGTAAATATCTTGAGCCTCTCTAATAACTGCTAATATTGTTTTATTACGCAACGCTTGACGTTTAACGTCAGGCAGTAATATAGTTGATAATATTATAGGAGTAGCAATCATAATGTTTTATTTACTGTTCAAAAATAACAATGATATACAAATGTATCGCTTTAATATTTAAAGTACAATCCAAAAACCAAATTTAACAAAAAAAAAGTGCAACTAATTGATAATCAATTAATTGCACTGGAAGAGAGAGGTCACAGACGGATTCGAACCGCCGTAGCAGCTTTTGCAGAGCTGAGCCTAACCGCTCGGCCATGTGACCGCTTTTTAAT
>JANLRG010000650.1:0-1666 GCA_031361545.1 Bacteroidota bacterium | reverse complement strand
TCAAATCTTTCTTTTATTGCTTTTTCAAAAGTAGCCGCACCGATTTTTTCTAAAACGATATTTGAACGGCTGATACCCAAATAACTGGCATTGAAAAACGATTGTAAATTGGTGTTTTGGTCTGTTTCCCGAAATTCATCAATTTCCTCACGATTTATGCCTGAACGGTCAGCGGTGTTTTGTTGATAAGAGCCATTATCGGAACGCAACTCTGTCAAAAGCCAAAATGTGCCTGTATAAATGCCGCCCAAAGGAGCATAAGCCGCATTGACAGCTTGGATAAATTGGTCTTTTGTTTGGAAAAAACTGCTCGCCGAGTTAGCTGTATCGGGCGTCAAATCCAAAAAGGATTCTTTACAAGAAAAGAAAAATACTGTTATTGCTATGATTGCTATTTTTTTCATATTGTCATTTTTTTTAAAAATTGATAAAAATACTGAGGGGGTACAAGTAACGAATAACCAAATTAAAAATTCACATTGGCACCCACTGTAAGCGTTTTTGCAACAGGGTAGCTGCCATAATTTACACCTTGAGCCAAAGAATTTGACCCGTTAATTCCAACTTCTGGAAAAGAACCTTTGTATTTTGTAACCGTCAATAAGTTTTGACCCGATGCATACAAACGCACACCTTTTACGTATTTGGTTGGTTTAAACAAATAACCAATAGTCAAATTTCTAACCGACAAATATGAGCCATCTTCTACCCATGCATCGCTCGGATTACGTGAAAAAGAATCACCCGCCAATGCAGAACCTGGACTTTGAACATTGCCACTGCCTTGATTACTGGCATCTTTGTAAGAGTCCAAAACATCTCTGTGTAGGTTGAAAACGCCGTCTTGATTGTAAGTAAATCGCTTATAAAAGTCCAAAATCTGATTGCCTTTTGAGCCATTGACAAGGATTGATACATCTAAATTGCCATAGGAAAAACGGTTTGTCATGCCGAAAATAAAATCGGCATAAGGGCTACCAATAACCGTTTGGTCATTCGCATCAATTTTGCCATCGCCATTGATGTCCACAAACCGAATACTACCAACATTTTGAACGGCTGCACGCGGATATTTTGCCAAATCATCGGTAGAAGTGAAGAAACCACCGGCTTTTAGATAGCCAAAAAAGACACCCATTGGTCTATTGATTTCTGTAATACTGCCATTATCGCCTGAACTAATACGGGTTTTGTTGCCCAAATTAATGACTTTATTGCGGTTGAATGCAATATTGAAATCGGTCTCCCAATGGAATTGACCGCGTGTAACATTGCGCGTACCAAGAGTGACTTCCAGACCTTTATTTCTTACATTGCCAATATTGGTAACGGTTGTTAGGAAACCCGAAGAAGCTGGAATATCAATACTTTGCAACATGCTTTGCGTGAAACGCTGATAGAATTCAACGATTAAATTGACTTTTCCTTTAAACAAATCAGCATCAAAACCGATATCTGTTTGTTTCGATTGTTCCCAACCCAAGTTGGCGTTGCCGAGCGAATTAATGGCTTGACCGGGTACGATTTTATTGTTAAATACATAATTATCATAACCCAAAAGCTGTTGCGAAGTGAAATTGCCTATGTTGTTATTGCCCGATAAACCATAGCTTACACGGAGTTTTACATTATCAATCAAGTTGTTTTTAGGAAAAAACGGCTCTTC
>JANLRG010000602.1:0-1001 GCA_031361545.1 Bacteroidota bacterium | reverse complement strand
TCGGGAAACCATTCACTTTTTTAAAGCCATTGCCGATGCGACGGACAAGCCGATTATGATTTATAACAATCCTGTAGATTATAAAGTGGAGGTCACGATTCCGATGTTTGAACAATTGCTGAAAGAACATGCTAATATTGAAGCGGTGAAAGAGTCCACACGCGATGTGTCCAACGTGACGCGCCTACGCAATGCTTTTGGCAACCGATTGAAAATCCTCTGCGGCGTGGATACTTTGGCGATGGAAGAATTGGTGATGGGGGCTGACGGTTGGGTAGCGGGTCTGGTATGTGCTTTTCCAAGAGAAACGGTGGTCATTTATCAACTCATCAAACAAGGTAGGGCAACCGAAGCTTTGCCGATTTATCGGTGGTTTTTACCACTTTTGGAGCTTGATATTCACCCTAAACTCGTGCAATACATCAAACTCGTCGAGCAATATACGGGTATCGGCACTGAAAATGTCCGCGCACCGCGTTTGACATTAGAAGGTGAAGAGCGCACCCGTGTTGTGAAAATTATAGAAGACGGTTTGAAAAGTCGGCCTGTTTTACCTAAATTGTAGGTCATTATTTAAGTAGGTACTTATCTACGGCTATAAGTATTTACTTAAATATTTAATAAATAAGAATGAAACAACCTATTAAATACGCATTGATTATTCTCACTATCATCCAAATAGGTTGTGGTTGGATTAGTAGAAGAAAAGAAATAATAGGTGTCTCAAGTAAACAGGCATTGGTTTTTATTTCTAAATCTGATACTCCATCGGGCTATCAAATCACTGTTAAATCAGATATTGATGGAGAAATCAATATTCTTGATGGTCAAAATAACATTTTGCACATCCCTAAAGGTAGTCACACACTAACTGTTAGAAATGATCAATACAGTGATACATTAAAATTAGAATATATCCCACAGGGAGTGACGAAAGGTAAAGTTATTATTGATTACAATTTTTAATAATTATAAAATTCAAGATTCTATAAGCTACCCCT
>JANLRG010000597.1:0-1385 GCA_031361545.1 Bacteroidota bacterium | reverse complement strand
AGGCGGGCGTGGTGGCGGACCGAATACCAATACGAGCACCTCTCAAAAGTTTTCATTGAAAATGTATTTCTATGATTTGAATGCTAAAATCAATTGGAAAATCAATGAAAAACACCGCTTGTTTTTAAGTGCTTATAATGGTTTGGACATTTTTAAAAATGCCATCAAACGCACTGAAACCGCCACCAGTAACTACACCAACAGCGAAAACGGCATCAATTGGGGCAATATCACCACTGCATTTCGTTGGAATTGGCTGATTAATAATAAATTATTTGCCAATACAACGGCTACCTATAGTCAATATGGTTTCAATAATAGCATTTTAAACGAAACCAAAAGGGACACTGCCATCACGGCACGCCGCGCGAATTACCATTCAGGTATTCAGGATTATTCGATTCGCACTGATTTTGATTATGTGCCGAACCCAACGCACCGCATACGCTTTGGCGCGGGTGCTACGCAACACACCTATACGCCAGGGGTTTTGCAATTGGAGTTACAAGATCGCATCGGCTCATTGGATACGACGGTGGGCAGTCAAAAAACGGTTTCGTTGGAATCGTTTGCATTTGTTGAAGATGAAATGCAGTTTGGAGCTTTGAAAGTGAATACAGGACTTCATGCCTCCGCTTTTTCAGTGGATGGGCAGTTGTATAAATCATTGCAACCGCGTTTGAGCTTGAATTATTTATTGAAAAATGATTGGGCTGTCAAGGCGTCTTATGCTTCAATGCAGCAATATATCAATCTTTTGACCAATGAAAACATTGGTTTGCCGACTGACCTTTGGGTGCCTTCTACGGCTCGCATTAAGCCGCAAACGTCTTGGCAAGCAGCAGTTGGAACGGCTAAAACCATTAAAGAAGAGTATGAATTCAGCGTTGAAGCCTATTATAAAAATATGAGCAATGTCATTTCATATCGGGAAGGCGCGAATTTCTTAGGCGTTCAAAACAATTGGGAAGATAAAATCGTGCAAGGCAAAGGCAAGGCATATGGTTTAGAGTTTTTTATACAAAAAAAAGAAGGCAAAACAACGGGCTGGATTGGCTACACGCTCTCATGGAATTTCCGCCAATTTGATGCTATTAATTCGGGCATTGAATATCCTTTCAAATATGACCGTCGGCATGACATCAGTATTGTGGCATCGCATCAATTCAATGACCATTTTTCACTCACAGGCTCTTGGGTTTTCGGAACGGGTAATGCTATTACTTTAGCAACCAACGAATTTCCTTTGATTTTGAGACAAGACGCCACGATTGACCGCGACCGCCGCACGCTTGTGGATGTCGCAACTGTCGGCGAAAAAAATGCCTATCGGATGCCAGCTTACCACCGTTTAGATGTCAATTTTGAATTTACAAAAAAGAAAA
>JANLRG010000895.1:0-1190 GCA_031361545.1 Bacteroidota bacterium | reverse complement strand
CAAGGCAGATGTCTTAATCAAAGAGACAACCTACCCCCTCAGTATCAATCAAGATTTTACTACTTTCTCTATACCCATTGAAATCAATGCGGAGTTATCTAACCACTTGATTGAGTTATATGGCTTAAAGAATGATGCACTGATATTGATACGAAAAGCAGAGAAAGTGGTTGCTGGAGATGTCATTATCATCAATGGGCAATCTAATAATATTGGTTCAGTACAAGATATAGACTACGACCCATTCATGCGTTCTTATACAGATCATTTTGGCTGGAACGATATACTCTACACACAGCCGAGCAAATGGGCACCGCGTATTGCTAAAAATATAATTCTCAATCAAAAAATACCCATTGCCATTTTTAATGAATCGTATGGTGGTGTAATGCTCAACTATTTCCTAAAAAATGATACAACCCCTGACCCCACCAATTATGGTGATCTAATGAAAAGGCTGGAAGTCGCTGAGGTAAAATCCAATATCAGAGCTATTTTATGGTGGCAAGGTGAGTCGGATGGATGGGAAACACCGGTGGAGGACTATAAAAATGAGTTTAAAAAATTACATGCCGATTGGATAAAAGACTACAACAATCCTCAATGTTACCTTTTTCAAATCCGATTCCGCTCCTGTTCGCATATTAATCCTGAAATTATGGAAGTACAAAGGCAATTGGCGAATGAAATTGAAGGCTTGAACATCATGAGTACCAATGCAGCCCTCAGTGATAGCTGTCATTTTTATTATTCAGGTGGCTATGACTCGTTGGGCAATAGACTATATCGCTTATTGGCTTCCGATATTTATAAAACGTCGCCCGTCAATGTCCGCGCACCGGATGTGGATAAAATATGGTTTTCAAGCTATAACGAAATCACTATCCAATTGAAAAACATAGTAGGCGACTTAAAAACTATAGGCAAACCTTGGACAGATTTCAGATTAGAAGGTCAAAACCCCACTTTGCGTGATAGCCTAACAAAAGTTGTGGATGGCAAGGTGTCGGGTAATAAAATCATATTAGAATTCATAGGCGATACAAACGCTATAAAAGGCGTAAGTTATTTAAGCCATATCGATAGCAGCAATAATTGGATAGTTAACCCGTTAGGCACAGGGATTTTATCATTTTATAATGTACGGATAGAGTCCAGACCCTTTGTTTCAAGCCTTTATACTGAGGGGG
>JANLRG010000542.1:0-3751 GCA_031361545.1 Bacteroidota bacterium | reverse complement strand
CTGAACAGTCCCATTAGCGAACGCCCCCTTTGGGGGTTGGGGGGCTACTTGGTCGAAAAAAGCATCTTCGCTTTCAGCTTGCACACCTGTCTGTTGTGCAGGTGCAAAAAAGGGTTCGGCAGCATCTGTCTGATGCGTCTGAATAGGGCGATTGAGGAAACGACGAGAGGCACGCATGGTTATTTTTTTAGAGTATAAAAATAAGATATTTATTTCATTTGAATCAGGATTAATCGGATTTCAAAGGATTATTAGGATTCCGTAGCACTCAACAATCCTAATCATCCTTCTAAATCCTACCAATCCTAATTCAAATTAACGAAATTCGCTCCAAAACCTCCGCACCCAGTGCAATATAATCCATTGCCCCATGCGCAGTTTTATCGTGTGTAAAAATATCCACCCCGCGTTGTTGCGCCTCTACGATGGCGATATTGCGGCGGATAAATGTCTTAAAAACCTTATTGGGATAAGCTGCATCCAGCGAATCGAGTATCGAGCGGCTCATCAGTTTACGGCTATCATATTGCGTCAAGACAAAACCCAAGAGCTTAATTTTTGGATTGATTTTCTTTTTGATATGCTCTAAATGCCGCATAAAACTTTCAACCCCTTTCAAAGGTAGAAACTCTCCTTGCAAAGGCATCAAGACAAAATCACTGGCAACGAGGGCATTCACCGTCAAAATGCCCATAGAGGGTGGGCAGTCAATAATGATAAAATCATACAATTTACTGAGGGGGGTCAATATACTTTCCAACAATCGTTCGCGTCCATACACCCCTGCCAATTCCATTTCCGCATTGGCTAAATCCAAAGAAGCCGGTATAAATGCCAACGCCCCTACCCGATGGATAGCCCCCTCAGTATCAACGGGCTGCCCGGCTGCTTCGGTGCGGAGCAAGGTATAAATACTCGGTTCAAGGTCATCCGAAAGCCCCAACGCCTGTGTGCCATTGGCTTGCGGGTCGAGGTCAATCAACAAAACACTGCGCCCCATTTGCTGAAAAGCAGCCGAGAGATTGATGGCGGTGGTGGTTTTGCCAGAGCCACCTTTTTGTATGGCGATGGAGATAATGGGCATTGGTCTGCTAATTTTTTTTAATATAAAAATAAGTGAAAACAAATGAAACAAAAGCAAGAAAGATAAGTATTTATATTGTCAATGAGGCATAAAAACTACATCTCAATCTAAAACCATCATTTATTAACCGTTCTCTAAAAAAAATCAATCAAATGATAGGAGATGGCAACAACCTTTCTCACACCATGTCTGAGGAAGAACTCAACGAGGTCAAAACGACCCTCAAATCCATTGGCACAAAAATGCCTTTTTTAATCAATCTGACCGACGACGATGTTTTGGGCATGAACAAAATATCGGACGGCGACAAAGTTTTTATTGCCGACTGTATGAGCGAAGCCAAAGAAGCCGAAGCATTGCTCCCACCCTATTTCAAAATCGGCGAAATTCAAAAAGACGACACCCTCAACGACCAACTCTACGAAGTGGAAGACATGTTGTTCGAGATGTATCAACACGTCCGCCGCAACCGCATGTTAGCTGCCGACGAAGCGTACAGTGGTGTCTCCACCTTTTATTCACTTATCAAAACTGCTGCGACATCCAAGAACAACATTGCGCCGGCAGTAGCTATGTTCAAGCGGCTGCAAGGCTACCATTTGAAAAAAGTGGACGCCGCCAAAGCCAAAAAACGCAAAGCCGAAGCCGAGAAAGTAGCCGCCGAAGCCCAGCGAGCGAATGAGAAAGCAGTCGTCAACAATTAACGACCTCTCTCAGCGAATGGTAAAAGCCTCTCTTTTGATGCTTTTACAGTTTTGATTCACCCCCTCAGTCGTCGCGCCGATGACTGAGGGGGTCTTTTTTATACCTGCATCCTACCTCGTCGAATAGCTGGCTATTCTTTTTTAATAGTTGGCTATTTATTGGGGAATAGTGGAGGGGTGTTTTTGACTCGCTGATGAGTCTTTTTAAAGTGCAAATGGGTCTGGTTGGACTTGTTTGCACTTTTTTTATTAGATTTTGATATATTATAATGCCACCTGTACTACATCTTCTTATTCTCCAAGTCTTAATAATCCAACTCTCACCATAGTTCTATCACCAATATCAGAAAGCCCATCAATTAATAAAGGTTCAATAACGGCTCTTATTCGTCTCATTTCGGCTACATTTCTAACAGAACGTAGTATTCTCAGAATTGAGCTAATATCAGTTTCCGATGTCCAACCGTTTAAAAGATTTCTTATTTGTTCTATTTTTGTAGATGCATTGTCTCTAAATGGACTATCACCACCACCACCTAAACTCAATAATGAATGTGAATGAAGTATTCCATTAACCAATAACGGACCTGGAAAATCGGCAGGAAGGATAGTTGTTAATTCTCTGGGCCATAAAGCAGCTCTATCACCGAAAGGCAAAAATGTTCTATTAGTGGTAAAAATATATCCTTCAAAGTGTGATAGAGAAGCAGCCATATCCATTGATCTACAGAGCCTTGCTATATCAGAACGACTATAACTCATAGCAGCTCTATAAAATCCAATAACGTTAGAAGGGAGATCTTCTTCTGAAAATGAAGAACTCTTTAACATATCTGTCCAAGATTGCATTTCTTCAAATTCATTACTTTGTAACATTAAAAGTCTCAATGCCACCCTACGCACTTCTGATTCATTAAGCCGCCTTCGTAAGAAAACTCTTCCGTTTACACTTGTAAATGTGATACCCATTTGAGTAGATTCCATTGATGGTAGATTGATTGGTTGAGGTTGAGGTTCACCTTCATCATTTGTTTGTATGCTTTCAGAAGCTGTCCTAACAGCAGCTAATAGTTGAATTGCAAAACCTGATTCGGCATGAGTCCAATCAATCCAACCACAACTTGAAGAATAAGTAGCTCTTGAATTTCTTATATCCTCTTCAGTTGGCACCCTCATTATTTTAGTAGATAATAAATTCCTCTGCTGTACCGTATGCACCAACTCATGCGCCAGCAACCGCCCCCCCTCAGTACCCGAAGGATTATACTTCCCCGCATTAAAATACACATCCGAGCCATGCGTAAAAGCCTGGGCATTTAAGTCTTGGCTCATCTGCACGGCATTGCTACCTGTATGCACCCGCACATTAGAAAAGTCTGCACCCATAGCCGATTCCATAGAGGTACGGGTATTATCAGGCAGTGGTGAACCCCCACCTTTGCTGCTATTCAGTTGTGATTCGATATTGCTTGAAGCCTCCGCCTCAGTATTTGAGGGCTTTCTTTGTACAGTTTCCTCCTCTGCTTCACATGAAGCACATTTGCGTTGTATGTTTATATCGCTTTGGCTATTAGGCATTGTAGGGTCATCAAACGTTGAAGATTTTGATAAACGCTGTACGACTTTATCGGCTACGCTATCTGCTTCTTGTTCGTATTTATCGCCAGGTTGCCCGACCGTTAATTTTGTTTGAATGTTGCTGCTATTACTGAGGGGTTTTGAAGGACTGAAAAACGCTTCACTGCCTACCGATTCATTCGACGCAAAAAAGGGTTGCTCTTGCTCCGAGTGGTGGTCGAAGAAAGGGGTTTCGGCTTTCTTTTGTATTACTATAGCCGTTGTAGATTTATGTCCAGTTTTTTTAGACATTATTCAAAATAAATGTGCAACATTAATAATTTTTTCTAAATCTATAAATTGGAATAACTTGGTATATATTGTCATCGATTATTTCATCATAAAT
>JANLRG010000519.1:0-1642 GCA_031361545.1 Bacteroidota bacterium | reverse complement strand
GCAACAGTAATATTATCAGCTTTGTTAACGCGTGGAAATTGAAGGAGAATAATATGGTGAAACTACCAGTCATTGTTTATAACCATATAAGCAATGAAGAAGTGATACAAGATGCTATTCATCTACGCAATGAACTGGAAGCTGAAGCCGAAACAGAAAGAAAGCAAACACGCAAGTACATACGCCCTATTGTCCTATTTCAAGCCCAACCTAAGACTAGAGATGATAACGATACTTTTGATAAAATAAAAAAGATCCTCTTAGACCTCAAGATACCGGAAGCGCATATTAAAATAAAAACAGCCGACCGAAATGAACTCAAAGGTGAGGCATTAGAAAGTTCAGAAAGTGAAGTCCGGTATATTATCACGGTCAATGCTTTGAAAGAAGGTTGGGATTGCCCGAATGCATATATCTTAGCTGCATTAGGTGATAGAAGCAGCGAAACCGACGTGACGCAAATATTAGGGCGCATATTGCGACAACCGCACGTGGTTAAGCACAACAGCCATTTTCTCAATATGAGTTATGTGTTCACGGCATCAGCCAATTTTCGGAAGACTTTAGAGAATATTATTTATGCCCTCAACAATGCGGGCTACAGTGATAAAGATTTTAAAGCAGTTGAAACAAATACAACGCCCACACCCACTAAAGAACCCGAACAAGGTCAATTATCGCTTGAAGATTTACTCAATCAAGCCTCCAATATGCCACCTACTGAGGGGGTATCATCAGATAAAACGAATGAAATAAAGACAGAAATATATACTAAAAACATCAATATGGATGCACAGAGTACAGCCGTACAAGAGCGCATGAACCTCATAAAAACAGAAGCCACCGCACAAAGTAATATAACACAAGAAACATTGGATAAAATCACAAAGGAAGGCATCACACCCGTTCCACCTGAAATAGCACCCATGATCAATACATTCAAAATGCGCGAAGCATACAGGCAAGTAGCGAAAGAGATTCTCATACCGCAGTTCTTTTTACCAACTGCTAAGATTGATATGTTTCAAGTAGATGACCTGATAATATTCAATTCAGAACATTTATTAGCTGATTTTGATTTGAGTAAACAAGCCATCAATATTCAGTTTGAAGGAGCAGAATCTGAATTGTATAAAATAGATTTGAGCCAATCCAACGAAGCGCATACACCTGAATACGTCAAATTAGATGGTCGCGCTCGGACTATTTTGATGTCAAAAATACTTGACCCCAATAGGAAAGATTTATGGGCAAAGAATACAGCAGCTTGGATTGCACAAAGGGTTGGTACAATGCATCCGATAGCAGATAAACATATCCGCGCCTACATACGCCGCATTACTGAGGGGTTTGATGAAACTCAGTTTGCGGATTTTCAGAATCGCCCCTACAGTTATACCGATAAAATCAAGAAAGCCATTACTCAAATGATGAAAGAACACACTAAAAAGCGATTTGCCGATGATGTGAATTTTGATAAAATTGTGTTGAAACCACATTATAAGTTTATGGAAGAGATCAATCCTTTGCATGTTGTAGAAGGTTTACCAAAAATGCTTTATGAAAAGGAAAGCGGCAAAATCAATAATTTCGAGTGGGGTATGATAACAGCCTTAGCGAGCAATGAAAATATTTTATTTTG
>JANLRG010000890.1:0-2023 GCA_031361545.1 Bacteroidota bacterium | reverse complement strand
TCTTTTAAAAACAGGTCAAGCAGAAAAGAATGATTGTTGGGCTTGTTATCATTCAAAATTATACAATTTCAGGATAGATAATAGAGAAATAGGTATCATTCCTTGCATTGTAGGAGCCTCTTATGCTGTTTTGGTAGCAGAACAGTTATTTGTATCGGGATGTAAACATCTTATCAGTGTGACTTCTGCGGGGATAATAAACCAACCCATATCTAATAAAAGATTTGCTTTAATAACAGAAGCCATCAGAGATGAAGGAACGAGTTATCATTATTTAACCCCAAGTAATACAGCACGTTTAGCTGAAACTTTAAACAAGAAATTATGTGATAACATAACAACGGATGATTGTCCCTATTTTAAAGCTAAAAGTTGGACAACGGATGCACCTTATAGAGAAACGCCAAGAGCTATTTTAGCAATGGGAAAAGAAAATGTTACTTGCGTTGAAATGGAGGCTTCGGCACTCTACGCATTTGCGGAGGCAAAGCAGAAAAGTGTCGTGTGCTTTGCTCATTTAACTAATACAATGGCTCAAAACGAAGGCGATTTTGAGAAAGGCGAGGCTTTTGGCAGTATTGATACTTTAAATCTTCTTTCCATCACTATCCATAAATTAACTTAATCTCATGAAAGAGGATAGCATAAAATTAGGGCTTAAAGAAAATTGGCAGCAATTCGCTTTATTGGTGATTGTTAATGCCTTTGTGGGCGGCATGGTTGGCTTAGAACGTTCCATCATTCCACAATTAGCTGAAATGGAATTTGGCTTATCATCAAAATCAGCTATTCTATCATTTATTGTGGCTTTTGGGATTACAAAAGCTATTGCTAACTATTTTACAGGGCGATTAGCGAATAAAATAGGGCGTAAAAACCTATTAGTTATTGGGTGGATTATCGCTCTACCGATACCCATTTTATTGATTTATGCCAATGATTGGGCATGGGTTGTTGTCGCTAATGTTTTATTAGGTATTAGTCAAGGGCTAACTTGGAGCAGTACCGTTGTGATGAAAATGGATTTGGTAGGCGAAAAACAACGGGGTTTGGCAATGGGCATCAATGAATTTGCAGGGTATTTAGCCGTCGGTATTGTGGCATTTTTAACGGGCTACATTGCTCAAAATTATGGCATCCGACCTTATCCGTTTTATATCGGTATTGTCCTATCTGTTTTAGGTCTTTTATTGTCATGGATTTGGGTAAAAGACACTAAAACATTTGTTTCACAAGAAGCCAAAACATCAACAATTCTAAAAAATGAAACCGTTTTTTGGACAACCACTTTTAAAGACAAAACATTGAGTGCTGTCACCCAAGCAGGGCTAATCAACAACCTCAATGATGGTATGATTTGGGGTTTATTACCCATTTTATTGCTTCAATTAAAATTTGATAATAATAATATAGGTATTATCACAGCTATATACCCCTCAGTATGGGGCATGGGGCAACTCGTAACAGGCAAATTATCTGATATATATTCTAAAAAGAAAATGCTCTTTTGGGGTATGCTTTTACAAGGTATTGCGATTATTTTATTGCCCTTTCTAACTTCTTTTACGAGTTTAGCTGCCCTTTCTGCCCTTCTCGGTTTGGGTACAGCGTTGGTATATCCCACGTTTTTATCAACCATAGCGCAAGCTACAAACCCCAATCAACGCGCCGAAAGTGTTGGTACATTTCGACTTTGGCGAGATTTAGGCTATGCAATTGGGGCAATTATTTCAGGCGTGACGGCAGATTTTTTTGGTATTCAATACGCCATAATATTGATAGGGATATTGACAATAGCATCTTCAATAATTATACAAATTCGTATGCCAAAAGAAGCTAAATTTGTCGATTTGGTTGGTATTTTATATAAAAAATGACAAAATGTTGAGAGATATTTTACTCCCACAACCTTACCTACTATATTGCATCACTTCGTCAACTCTTTGGGAAGCTGTATGATGCAACATTATCTAAATCCGTTACTCTGCTGTTTTCTTATTGGACTGACGAGTTTTAAAATTCA
>JANLRG010000497.1:0-1905 GCA_031361545.1 Bacteroidota bacterium | reverse complement strand
GAAGAGGAACGCACAGAACGAACATTTATACGCTCTTTATCAGCCAGTTGGATATAGAATAAAGCAGAATCCAATTGGTTCATTTGTTCAAAAATATTAGCAAGATTCTCTTTTGCATATATTTTACTATCCTCGTGAATGACAAGGTCGTTTTCTAATCGAGCATAATATAAGGCTTTGGGGTAATCTTTTAGGGTATTATAAATTCTGCCAATAAAAACAATGGGACCGATTTTATTGATAGCCAATTTACTGTCCTCTGCCAGTTTCAAGGCTTGGAACTCTATTTCTAAAGCCTTGGGCAGATTGCCTAAATCATGAAATACAGCACCTTTAACGGCAGTAGCCCAAATCTCCATAAAAGTAAATTTGTTTTGCCTTGCCAAAGAGATAGCTTGTTCTGTATAGAATAACGCCGAATCTTGATTTGTGGCGCGATATACATCACCTATTTCAGTCATAAGAGAAATGCGACTTGAATCATTTTTTGCTGCGGATAGTTGATTTTTCAACCGCACAAAGTCTCTATTGCTTTGCGAAAAGCCAATATTTCCTACTAATATGAGGAAAAGTATTGCTAATAAAGTCTTCATCATCCATTGGTTTTAAAAGGTAAAGTAATAATAAACTCCGTTCCGACCCCCTCCCGATTATCTCGGGATGTACCATCCGTACTTTCTACTTCTAAAGTGCCGCCGTGTCCTTTCGTCACAATATCATAAGCGAGTGAAAGCCCCAACCCCGTGCCTTCGCCCGTCGGTTTAGTAGTAAAAAATGGTTGAAAAACTTTCGCTCTCACGCTTTCAGGCATACCTGTGCCGTTGTCTTTTACTTTTATAATTATTTGATTGTCAAGCTGTTGAGTAGAAACAGTGACGGTAGGATTATAAAGCACCCCCTCAGTATTTTTACGATTTTTTTCATTAACCGCATAAAAAGCATTATTAATCAAATTCAATAAAACCCGACCAATATCCTGCGGAATGACTTCGATTTTAGGTAAGTTTTCATCAAAATCCGTAGTAAAATCAGCATTAAAATCCTTATCTTTTGCTCTTAAACCATGATACGATAACCGTAAATATTCATCCGCCAATTTATTAATATCGGTCAATTCCTTTACGCCTGTACTCGCACGAGAGTGTTCGAGCATACCTTTCACAATGCTGCTTGCTCGCTTGCCGTGATGGTTGATTTTCTCTTGGTTTTGACTTAAATCATCGAATAATTCGCCCATATATTCCTTGTCTTGCGTAGGTTTTTTAAACTCATCTTTTAAGTCTTTCACCAAATCCACACTCAATTCCGAGAAGTTATTGACGAAATTCAAAGGGTTTTGTATTTCGTGGGCGATGCCAGCGGTGAGTTCGCCGAGGGAAGCGAGTTTTTCGGATTGAATGAGTTGGGCTTGGGTGGATTTGAGTTCTTTTAAAGTAGATTCAAGTTTAAGATTGGCTTTTTGTTTAAAGCGATTGTTGCGCCAAAGCATAAAAGTGAAAATTAAAAACGAAGCCAGAACAGCCAATAAAGATAAGAGTATAAATCTGTTTTTATCCGCTGTTACTTTCTTTTGAAGCTCAAATTTACTCTTTTGTTCGTTGAATGTAATTTCTTCGAGTTGTTTTAGTTTTTCACTATTGTAGAGGGAATCTTTAGAATTAGCGTAGATTTTTAAGTATTTATTAGCTTCTTTCGGATTGGATTGGTCGTATTCCTTAGCCAATATTTTTGCAGCTTCTTGTACCGTACTGGGAATATTACGACGTTTACCCATTTCTAAACCTCTCAAAGCATAAAAAATGGTAGAATCTTTTACGCGTAATTGTTGATATACTTTGGCTATCTCCACATTATCATTAGCTAAGTGGTAAAAATTTAGAGCTTCTGCAAACTGCTTTTTTTTAA
>JANLRG010000494.1:0-2551 GCA_031361545.1 Bacteroidota bacterium | reverse complement strand
CCTTGAATACCTTTACACATGGCGGCAAGAAAAATTGCAAGTGCCATGAAGATTACATTCCAAATTCGATTTTGATTCAAATAAAAACCATTGAGTAAAAAAATAATTGAGCTGAGAATAAAAATACTCATTGTATTTTCTTCCATGTTATTTGTGAATGACCAGAAGCATGCTGGACAGATAATCCAAAATAAAACTGGTAGCCACCAAAATGACTGTAGAGATTTTTCTTTACAGAAAATAATTTTCCAAATTTTCTTGATCAATAAGAGATTGATAATGGCTGTCAAGAATGAATATATTCTTTCTGTGTATAAACTTTTTCCAAGTACTTTGAAAAATAAAGAGGTTATCCAAATTGTCAACGGCGGCTGGTCATAATACTGATCCGATAAAAATGAAGTTAAATGTAAATGCCACCAACTTCCTTGTCCAAAGGCCAAATTTTTTGCAACCGTAGCATAAATCATCCCATCCATAAACATTCCATCTTGAATTAGCCAAGGCAAAAGGAGTATTAAGAAAATACCAATGGTTAAAAATTGAAAGGCACGGTTCATTTTAAATGAAGGTAAATTAAAAAGCGATCTCGTTAGTTGTTAGAATAAAAACAAACGAGATCGCAATATTTAGTTTGGAGTCAATAATTAATTTAAGTAGGTAAGTCCTTTCTCCAAGGCTTTGGAAATTCCGTCTGGATTTTTTCCTCCTGCTGTGGCATAAAATGGTTGACCACCACCACCACCTTGAATTTCTTTAGCCAATTCTCTTATGATGTTTGTTGCGTTCAGATTTTTTTCCTTTATCAAGTTGTCAGAAAGTATAAGACTAATCATTGCTTTACCTTCAACTTCAGCTGCGCAAAGAAAAAATAAATTATCCACTTGGTTTTTTAATTCAAACGATAAATTCTTTAATGCATCGGCTGAAGTTAAATTTAATCGTTCAATTATTACATTTACACCATTGACAACTTTAACTTTTTCAAGCAAAATTTTCTTTATGACTTGAACTTTTTCATTCAAAAATAAATTAAGTTGTTCTTGCAAGTGAGTATTTTCATCAATCAAGCTTTGAATTTTTTGAACTGGATCTTTCGGATTTTTTAATAGTTCTTTGATAGAATTTAATTGTGCTTGTTGGTCTACAAAAAACGCTTCAGCATTATCAGCCGTAATTGCTTCAATTCGTCTTACTCCTGCAGCAACAGCACTTTCATTTATAATTTTTATTTGTCCTATTTGTCCAGTTGCCTTCACATGTGTTCCTCCACAAAGTTCAATAGAGAACGAACTGTCAAATGTGATTACACGAACAAACTCACCATACTTTTCTCCAAACAAAGCCATTGCTCCCATGTCCATAGCTTTTTGCACAGGAATATTTCTTTTCTCATTCAATAAAATATTTTCGCGAATTTTCTGGTTAACTATTTTTTCAATCTTATGAATTTCTTCATCGGTCACTTTAGTAAAATGAGAAAAGTCAAATCTGGTTTGGCTTTCATTCACCAACGAACCTTTCTGATTTACATGGTCTCCTAGAACTACTTTTAAAGCTGAATGAAGTAAATGAGTTGCAGAGTGATTATTTGTTATTTGATTTCTTCTACTAGTGTTTATTTTTACATAGAAAGTAGATGTTACATCTTGAGGAAGTTTATCGCAGTAGTGAATAATTAAATTATTTTCTTTTTGCGTATCAGTAATATTTGTTTTTTCTCCATTTGCTTCAATCGTTCCAGTGTCTCCGATTTGTCCGCCACTCTCAGCATAAAAAGGTGTTCTGTTTAAAACAAGTTGAAACTGTTCTTTATTTTTTGCTTTTACTTTTCGGTAACGCAAAATTTCTGCCTCTCCATCTGTTTCATCATACCCAGTAAATTCTACTTCTTCACCTGCTCTTACTATCACCCAATCTTCTGTATCTACTACAGCGGCTGCTCGAGAACGTTGTTTCTGCTCGTCAAGACTTTTATTGAATTCTGTCATATCAACTTCTAAAGATCTTTCTCTCGCCATTAGTTGTGTTAGGTCAATTGGAAATCCAAACGTATCGTACAGTTCAAATGCAAATTTACCATCGATCCTTTTCCCTTTGTACTCTTCAAACTTTCGAATACCTGTTTCAAGAGTTCTTAAAAATGAAAGTTCTTCTTCATTAATTACTCGTATTACAAAATCTTGTTGAGCTTTTAATTCTGGAAATACTTCTTTGAATTGCTCTGCCAAGATTGGGACTAGTTTGTTTAGGAAAGGTTCTTTCAAATTTAAAAAAGTAAAACCATAACGTACCGCACGACGAAGAATACGGCGAATAACATAACCGGCTTTATTGTTACTTGGTAATTGTCCGTCTGCTATCGCTAATGCAATGGCACGAATATGATCACTCATTACTCGCATAGCAATATCTGTTTTCTCATCTGCACCGTATTTTATTTTAGCAGTAGAGGCAATGAATTGAATCATTGGTTGAAAAACATCTGTGTCATAATTAGAAATTTTTCCCTGTAAAGCCATGCATAACCGTTCAAATCCCATTCCGGTAT
>JANLRG010000484.1:0-1047 GCA_031361545.1 Bacteroidota bacterium | reverse complement strand
AAATATACTCGCTTTAAGAAAAAATGATGTTGAAAAAAGCTATACTCAATTAGAACCTCGTTTGGCTGTGCGATATAAATTGGATGATAAAAGTTCTTTAAAATTGGGTTATAATCGAACTAATCAATTTCTCCAGATATTATCCAATAATACTACACCCTTGCCCAATTCGAGGTGGCAATTGTCAAATCGATACATTGCACCGCAACAAAGCGATCTATTTACATTCGGCTATTTCAATGATTCAAAAGAAAATTTTTGGGAATACTCCCTTGAATTGTACTATCGCCAACAGAAAAATATTTTTGACTATACTAACGGCGCCGATTTACAAATAAATCCAACTATTGAGACCCAAATACTGAGGGGGTCAGGCAAATCTTATGGTGTTGAATTTTTGTTATCAAAAAAGAAAGGCGTCATGACCGGGTGGATGAGTTATACTTATTCACGGGCATTACAACAGGTTTTAGGCGATTTCCCTGCCACAGAACAACTAAATGATGGTAAATGGTTTCCCTCCGCAGTCGATAAACCACACGCACTTAATATTGTAACCAATTTTCAAACAGAAAAACACATGTCTCTTTCTTTTACTTTTGTATACAGCACGGGCAGACCTTTCACCGCGCCTGTGAGTTTTTACCGGGTCAAAAATGATTTTATTCCCGTATATACCGAACGCAATAACGACCGTATATCAGATTATCATCGCTTGGATTGCTCGTGGTCAATTTTTCCAGCCATGAAAAAACAACGGTTTAATAGCAATTGGGTTTTTACTGTTTACAATTTGTATGGTCGTAAAAATGCCTATTCATATTTTTTTAAACCCAATGGTCTTGGCATCAAGCCCTATAAATTAAGTGTTTTTACCGCACCAATTGTATCGCTAACTTTTAATGCCACTTTTGAATAACATGCAATCAATACAAAATTATAATCTTATATTTATCCTCTTATTAAACAATAAAATGATGGTCATTCAAAAATATATGCGCTTAAAACAACTGTTTTATCTTGTGTTGCTCTGTTCATTTATAACCT
>JANLRG010000464.1:0-1265 GCA_031361545.1 Bacteroidota bacterium | reverse complement strand
CGCCCCTTTTTCCAATTCACAGCTTATCGAAACCATCGGATCATCAGTTTCGATTGTCACATTAGTAGACCCATTTTCAGTTTCAACGGAGGCTACCTTGCCTTTTACGGATAAAACTTTACCAGCGTGCTTATCTTTATCAAATTGGCTCCCCAATTCATTTGCAGTAATAGTTAGCTCAGCAGTGCGTGAGGCAGTGCTCGGTGTTTTCTTATTCCACATATAATAGCCATAGCTTCCACCAAAAGCAGCCAATACGACTCCGATTAAAAGAATTTTTCGCAACATTTTTTTGAATTTTTAAATCTACTGCCTAAATATCTATTGTCTAACATCAATACTGAGGGGGTCAATTATTCAATAACCCTGCATTTACCCACAGTTGCAACTTAGTAATATCGCAATCCGCTAATTTTGAACCGCCTTGGGGCATAATTAAATATCCAGAAGTATGTTTGATAGTACCAAAAAATACAGTAGAGCTCCTGCTGATATAATTTTTGATATTCGTGTAACCATCCAAGTTGACCCCTGCCGATGCCGATGTAGCATTGTGGCAACCCGAGGTAGCACATTTTGACACTATTAAAGGTGATACAAATGTGGCAAATTTAGCATTTGAGGAGTCACAGGTTGTTGTACCTGATGTCGGATATAATTCCGATTCAACATCATAATAACAGCTTTGTGTAGTAGAAGCAATTAAAAAGGCTAACACAATCGGGATAATATAATACTGTTTTTTCATAAATGTCAAAATATAATTTTTTACTGTTAATAATATCACGTCATTTTTCTAATTATTCAAAGCACCGCGTTTAATCCAAGCATTAATTTTACTCAATTCATAATTCGGCAACTTGGCTATACCCTTAGGCATCGCTGAAAAACCTGCTGTGTGATTGATGCTGCCTGCAAATTTACCAGTTTGAATAGATGCTTTTATTTGAGTATAATTTGTCAAAAGCGGTGCTTGTGAGCTGTGGCAGCCTTGACATTTGTTCTGAACTAAGGGCGCAATAAAAGTTGAAAACTTAATATTCGTCGTATCGCATACCCCAAAATTAGGGTTGCAAGACAGGTTTTTAGCACCTTGATTAATCCATTTGGCAATTATATCTTTCTGTGCTTGCGTCATCGTAATGCTTGAACCACGTGGCGGCATACTGCCATCCGCCATTACAGTATAAACTTTACTATTGGTCGCTCTACCCGCCGTAACGCCTTTTTTAATTGTATTCGCATAATCTGTCAACTGATAACCT
>JANLRG010000456.1:0-6087 GCA_031361545.1 Bacteroidota bacterium | reverse complement strand
TTAATTCTATAGATGTATGAAGTCTGGTTTTTGTTGTGCCAATTCATTTTGTTTAAAAGCCAGTCAATGTAAGATGGTTCAATCGTGGTTTCATACGTGAGAGATGGAAGATATTTTTTCAACCTAAGCACTCGCTCAACGATGTGGTCTCTTTGCATGAAGACAACATAATTTGGTCTTGAATTTTTTAATGTTTTCAAATAAAAATCTGAATAGAAACTAGAATCAGGTTCAACTTTCGTAATTCTAAAAACTTTTGTGAATTTTTTCATATAGAATTGTGGAGGAATGAGAATGTCATCACGATTGCTATCTTCAATTACGATATTGGTTACATCACCTTTGTTTGCTAAATAAATCATTGACTCAACTCTGTTTCTCTTGGAATAAGAAATAGTAACCACACTTAACGGTATAATATTGATTATCCAAAAAAAGATCCAGATGTTTCTATAAAGTACATTGTGGTTTTTCCAAAATAAAGAAGCGGAACGAAATTCTTCCCAACCGATAAATCCGAGAACTATAATAAATGGAATTACAGGTAAAATAAATCTTTCTTGTTTGTTCGGGAAATAAGAGTGGAACGCTAAGAAAATAAATGCTGGCAAAAAAAGCAATAATTGTTTTTTCCAGTTTCGAAAAAATCCGAAGAAGAGAAACAAGCTAATAGGTGGAATTAATAATCCGCCAATTAAGACGAGATACATGTACCAATAGTTGGTAAAATAAGCCGTTGCATTTTCTTGGTTATACCTGAAGTACTCTAGAAATTCAACGAATGGTTTTCCGAATACAATATAATCGGGAACAGCTTGAATAAGAGCAGCTGGAATTGCAAATGAAATGAATAATAAAATGGCTGATTTTAATTTTCGATTGAAAAACAAAGCAAGACATAATCCCACAATGAAAAGGATAGCTTGGAAACGTATTGAAAAAGCAAATGCCATCATTAATCCGGCCAGTGAAATTGATTTCCAATTATAGTTTTCTGAATCGCGAATAAGAAGCCATGTAGCATACATCATAGGGGGAATGCAGGCGAATTCTACTAAGTTTCTCACACTTAAAAATGGCATGAACCAAAATACTGAAAGAAGTAAACCTGTCATCCGCGCTGTATGTTTCCCTGCAAGTTTTTCAGCAATTTTAAAACCGCAATAAACAATGGCCATAGATGCTAGAGCATGTAGGGAACGTACGATTATCATTTTCAATTGTGGGTCGTTGATCCCAATAAATTTGAGAAGAACAAATAATAAATAATGTAAACCAGGATAAAAAAAACTGTGCCCTGTTGGTGCAGCACCTGGATGTGCTGCATCAGGATACCAAGTGTCATAATTATAACCATCAACCCATGCTTGAGCGGGCTCGATGACTAAAAAATGATCATCAGACATTCCGTATCCTTTTGCAAAAATAACACTTAAGAGTCGGAGAAATATTCCAGCCCATAATATTAACTGTAGTGGTCTTTCGTCCCAGAGTCTTTTTAATAAATTCATAAAAGTGTTTTTCTTGATTTGGTAAAAGTAATATTTCGATAAGATGGATAATGTTTATCCCAAAGTATTTATGTACTTGCGAATGTTAATTGTGATCAGCAGAAATTAGGGCAAGTTTACTGAAGTGATGTATGATTGGCGTTCTAAAATTGAGAATGTTCAGAACTTCAAATGAACACATCAAAAAATAAATTATTCGTGCATACTTTTAGGGCGAAAGAATTATTTACTATCATTCGATTCGAAAGATATTTTTAATAAAAAGTATATTGAAACAGTTTAAGAAATAGCTTATCAAATCATATTCAATGACAAAAGAAAAACCATTCAATAAGTTTATTATTTTCTCCGCACTAATATTTCTTGTCATTTTCGTGATTGAAAAAATTAATGGACGATTTTGGTTAAATGATTTTAAAGTATTTTATTCAGCAGCGGAAGCATTAATTCATCATGAAAAAGTTTATGGAAAAGCCTTTGGTTTAGAAACAGGATTCTATAAATATTCTCCGGTCGCCTTGTTGTTCTTTACTCCCTTTACAATCATTTCTTTTGAGAGTGCAGCAATAATAGACTTTGTCATTAATGCCATTGTATGCATTTCAATTATCATTGTGACTCAACAATTGATTACTGAATATATCTTTCAAAATAAAAATAAAAAAACTGTAACGCTTTTCTTGATTTTTATCTGTGTAATTAACCATGTAGTAAGAGAGCTGCATTTAGGAAATACCAATTTAATATTGATTTTACTTTTAGTGAACTCAATCAAATTGGAATTGAGAAAAAAATCGATGTTGGCGGGCGTCCTATTAGCACTTGTTATTCTTACAAAGCCTTATTTTTTGATTTTACTTCTACCGTTTCTTTTATTCAAAAGGCAAAAAGCTATTGTTAGTACCTTAATGTCTATTTTAATTTTTGTAGCAATTACCTTCTTCGTATTTGGAGTTGGAAAAGGTCAGGAGTTGTATTCAGAATGGTTCCTTGCTATGAAAGACCACAGTAGTTATTTGTCGAGCAATCATACTTTATTCTCATTGTTGAATACATATTTTGGAATTATAATTCCAGGAAATTATGGGATTGTATTTTTGGTTGTCTTTTCAGTCGCATCTTTTGTTATTTTATGGGCCTATGATTTATTTAAAGCTGATCAAGGTTCAAGCATTAATAAATACAATTCTACATTCATTTATTATTATTTTATATTAATTGCTGTTGTGCCTAGTATATTAATTACAGATACAGAACACTTTTTATTTTCACTTCCATTAATTGCTCTTTTAATAACAAAAATAGTTAACGAAAAAATTAAATGGCAGATGATTTTACTTTTAATTGTCATGCTGATGTATGGCGGCAATTCATCAGATATCTGGGGAAAAAATTTAGCTGGGAAATTCGAAAATTTAGGAATGCTCGGTCTAGGTAATTTGATGTTGGTGATATGGGGAATTGTTATGATGATAGATATTATAAAATTGAATGCTAAAAGTCCTGTGAATAATCAATAAATTGAAATTTCACAATTAGTATTAATATGGATGAAAGGGAAATAGATTAATTCAATGAGGTCTGTTTAACAATCGTCATTTTCAAATAAAAAGTTTCAAGTTTATTCAAGCGAATATTTTCCATGATAAGGTCAAGCATCTATAAAAAAAGACACTCGCTATTAACGAGTGTCTTTATATGAATTATTTATAAAAGGTTGTGTCAGTCTTTACTAACGATAATATTTTTAGTAATAGATCCACTTCCATTAAATAGTTTAACAAAATAATTACCAGCATATAATTTCTTCGTATCAAAATACGCGATAGTACTTCCAAGATAAATGTAAGTCTTGTCTATCAGTTTTCCAGAGGCATCATATAATTCTACAGTAACATTTTCTTTAACTAAATCGACAAGTTGAATTGCTAAGAGGTCACTTGTTGGATTAGGGAAAACATTTATTTTACTTGACTCCAAACCAGTTATACCAATGTTAGTTGTAGTAGGAGTATATACCGTTACGGCTTCTGTGATTGATGTCACCTTTAAAGCAACCTTAGTTCCGAAAAAAGTTGGGCCTACAACATACGGGTAAGCAGAATTCCAGCCAGCATTAACTGTTGCGAAGTAGCAATATATTCCAGCAGGATATTCAGGAGTTACACAAAATCTTCCATTATGCTCATCTAGATAATCAGGTGTACCAATTGATGTCGGATTATACTGATAATCTTCTCTGAAATAACCTAACGGATAAGTTGCACTAACTGGAGGTCCTGCGGTTACTGTTGTTCCATTAGCATAGGTTGTTCTGGTTGTAATTGTTCGAAGAGCATAGCTAGATTTCATTCTCGTTATTCCACCGGTTCCGTCCACATTTAAATAACCGTATGCACCATAGATTGGAAAACCGTCATAAGCAAATCCGATCAACGGCGAATGTTGAGTGCTATCGATTGCATACAAACCATCTGAAGCGTATAAATCACAAATAGTTGAAATTACATTCAGGTCTAAATTAAAAGCACTTGGATTTTGATGATGATGATAATTTCCCATGGCAGGATGAGCTTTCGAACAATCAAATCCTAATCGCTCACCAACTACTGCATCTCTATTCCAAACACCATCGCCCATTCCTCCACCGGGTCCACCAGCTAGCGAGTTAGTAGAGTTTCTCCATGATACACCATCTCGATAATCAAATAGTGCAACTCCATTTATAAAGAGACCAATGTTTCCTCCATTTGTATTAGTAGAAACTCCAGTATTCTGAACTGGATTTAATGGCATTTTGAAAATTGCATTTTGATCAGTTGCTATAGAAGGGTTGCCATCTAAAAACGGTCCTGTAACATAAGTTGGTATGCCACGGGTTGCAACATAAACCCAATTTGCAGAATAACTAACCGTTTGAACATTTGCTAAAACAGCATCTTGAATAGGCACAGAATTTCCAGAGACATAATGTCTTCCAGTAACAGAGGTATTTTGGAGCCAATTTAGAATTGCAGGATTTGTTTGTCCAAAACTGCTGAGTGCAATTATGCAAAATGCAGCTGTTAATTTTGTTGTTTTAGTAATCATGGTTAGACGTATTAATTCGGTTTAGATTTATTTTGATTTTGATTGGATAATTGTACTGCTGTTTGCTTTAAATAAAATGTCTCTCTGGGGTATTGAAAACGTGGATTGAAAACAAATTCTTTATCAGATAAGGTTAATAGAAAACTGATGAGATCAACTTTTTCATTGGATGATAACACAATAGGATTGTTTAATTGTGCAGCTAAAGTTTTTGAGTGTTGAATACCTTTTGTATAGTGATTAATTACATCTGATAATTTTTTAAATCGACCATCATGCATATATGGATAAGTAAATTCAATATTTCGAAGCGTTGGGATTTTGAATAGTAAAGAGTCGCTACTGTTATGTGTAATTTTCATTCTGCCAAAATCATTCAATGTTGTATCTAAAGGCAAACCATTGTTTGCTTTTTCGCCTGAAGTGAATAATGGTTCTTTGTGGCAAGAAGAACAATTTGTTTTAAATAACAAATAACCATTCTGCTCTTGCGCAGTAAAAGATTCATCACCCTTTAAAACTCTATCGTATTTTGAATTGGCACTGACAAGAGTCAGAAGAAATTGCGAAATTGATTTGAGAGTTCTTTCCCCCGTAGCTTCACTGTCATTAAATGCTTTGTAAAATAATACTTTGTAAAAAGTATTATTATTTAATTTCGAAACAACTTCTTGAATGTTGCTTCCCATTTCAGAAGGATGTGAAATAGGAGCAAGAGCTTGCATGTCGAGATTGTTAATTGCTTCATCCCACATAAAAGCTTTTTGCCACGCTAAATTAATGAGAGCAGGAGAATTTCTCGTTCCAATGCTATCATAAATTCCATGGCTTAGTGAATGGTCGATATGAGAAAAAGAAGAAAATGGGGAATGACAACTTGCACAGGAGATAACACCATTGTGAGAAAGCATAGGTTCATAGAAAAGAAACCGACCTAATTCAATTTTATTTTTGTCGAGAGGGTTTTTAGAAAAATCATAATTCGGAGCAGGCCAATTTTCTGGAATGTCAAATGAAATCTGATTCGTTGTGAAAGCGAACAGAGAAAAAAAGGAAAGTATGTATAACTTGTTTTTCATTTTTTAATTAATGTGAAAACATTGAGCGGCTTTTTTTGATAATTCAATCGCATCATCACTGGGCGACATAACATGATTTTGTTTTTCTAAATTGACATTGTCTAGAAATGATTTTAAATCAAAGCCTATATTTATTACTTTAGTAGTTGAAGTTGATAAATTTATTTTCTGGATGGCATTGTATGGGGATGTAAATCCACCGAGGTGAAAAATAAATTCATGATTTCTTGTATTGCAACGCAGGCTAGTCCCTTCAACTTTGAAATTAATATACCCACTCTGCCAAGTCCAGTACATTCCTTTTGTTGGATCAAGATCTCCGCCTTGTACTCCAAAGGAATTGGTAAGACTATCAATACCTAAGTTAAAATTTATTTCATCGAAAGCCATAAATGATTCAACTGGTA
>JANLRG010000345.1:0-4938 GCA_031361545.1 Bacteroidota bacterium | reverse complement strand
GGCGGACGGGGGTTTTGATTCAAATTAAAAATATTGAAAAAAATATAAATAAATGGCGAGGTAGCTCAGATGGTTAGAGCGCAGGATTCATAACCCTGAGGTCGGGGGTTCGACTCCCCCTCTCGCTACGTCTATGAAGTCGTCAAAATTTGATGACTTCTTTTTTTTGTACAACTCAGGATTGGGCTTTGATTGACATTCGTCCGTTGTTTTTAACTGTGGAAATTCATCCACTCCAAGAGCTGTTCATCGTATTTCGTTTTCAAATGTAGAGTGTCAGAAGTATGAAACCATTAATATTTATTTTCGATTCAATTGGCTGTGAAGAATTTCAGTTGTCCCAATTATTAAATTAGAATTTAATAAAACTAAATGAGCTTCGACGACATTCATTTTTTGACGGTGGAAATTCATCCACTACAATTACCATCTCCTCTATAAATTATATGCTCTAAAAACTTAGAAGCAATAGCGGATTAAATAAATTATTTCTCCAAGTATCAATCAAGGACTCGCTCTCTTTCTAATTCGAACTGGCTAATTAAACCCGATGACTATTTAATAATGGATGAATGTCCAAAGCTCAAACCAACGGATAAATTCCCATCGAAGCATTGGTGGTTTTTTTTATTAGGTGAAAATAAATCTGGAGCAGCGGAATTACAAATTGAAAACTATAATTTATAAGCTGCTACTACTTTCATGTGCAATAAAAATTAAAATAAAAAAGCTCCCGATATGATCGCGAGCTTTTTTATATTTCTTATTCGGCCTGACAAAATTAAAAGACGAAATCCGAAGAAGCGAAGAAGCGGTTTTATTATTGTCCGTCTTCTGTCTTTTTTGCATCTTGAATTGCATCACGCATTTCTTGGCAAGCACGTTTAACTTCTTGTAAGCCTTTACGAACTCGTGTACCTGCCGCTGCATTACCTTTTTCAGAAAACTTGATTACATCTTCTTCAATGGCTGCTACTAATTGTTTAATGTTTTCGTATTCTTTCATTGTGTTTGTTTTTAAAGTGTTAGTAAATAGGAGGGATGGTATAATTTGTTGTGGATTAGAATGCAGCAATTTTGTCTGATGCATATTCACCAGCTTGTAATTTTACATACGCCTTTTTAAATGCATCAATTGTATATTTAACATCTTCCAATGTATGGACTGCAGTTGGTATTAATCGAAGTATAATAATTCCTTTTGGCACAACTGGGTAAACTACCATTGAGCAGAAGATATCGTAATTTTCTCTCATGTCGTAAATTAGATTTGTCGCTTCACCAATACTGCCATTCATGAAAACAGGCGTAACGGGCGATTCTGTTTTTCCAATATTGAAACCAGCTTCTTTCAATCCACTTTGCAAAGCATTTACAATCTTCCATAAATTGTCTTTCAATTCTGGCTGAGAGCGAAGTAAATCCAATCTCTTTAAGGCGCCATTGACTAATGCTGAAGGTAATGTCTTCGCAAAAATCTGTGAACGCATGTTGTAACGTAAATACTCAACGATGTCTTCTTGGCTAGAAATAAATCCACCCACCATGGCCATACTCTTGGCAAATGTGCTGAAGTAAATATCAATTTCGTCCTGAATGCCTTGCTCTTCTCCAGTTCCTGCACCGGTTTTTCCCATTGTTCCAAATCCATGTGCATCATCCACAAAAAGTCTGAATTGGAATTTCTTCTTTAAAGCAACAATGTCTTTAAGTTTTCCCATGTCACCGCTCATTCCAAACACTCCTTCCGAAATCACTAAGATGGAGCCACCCGATTCCTCAACAATTCGTGTTGCTCTTTCAAGTTGTTTCTCGCAATTAGTAATGTCGTTATGAGGGAAAACAAAACGTTTGCCCATGTGTAAGCGAACACCATCGATGATACATGCATGCGATTCACTATCGTAAACAATAACATCGTGACGATCGACTAAACAATCTATTGCCGAAACCATTCCTTGATAACCAAAGTTCATCAAGATCGTATCTTCTTTACCAACGAAGGTTGATAATTCATTTTCTAATTGCTCGTGCTGATTTGTATTCCCCGACATCATTCTTGCTCCCATCGGAGAAGCAAAGCCGTATTTTTGAGCACCTTCGTTGTCTGCTTTTCTAACTTCTGGATGATTGGCTAACCCTAAATAATTATTCAAACTCCAAACTAATCTTTCCTTGCCGCGAAATACCATTCTTGTTCCGATATCTCCTTCTAGTTTAGGAAAAGTAAAATACCCATGAGAATCTTTTGCATGTTGTCCAATTGGGCCACGGTTCTTCTTTAATTTCTCGAATAAATCCACCTTGTTATATTTTTTTTTGTATGAAAAAATAGACGTCAGTTCTCAAAAAATTAATTTTCAAGAATGCTGAAAAATAGATAATTTTGATACTGTTACAGGCAAAAGTAACTATTTTGGTTGAAAAACAAACTAATTTTTCTAACATCAAATTGTTTATTACCACTTGTCTTTTTTCTGGTCTTAAGCCGAGCTTTTTTACAACATTTCCGAAAAAATGACAATAAAAATTGATGAAATTCAGAATAAAAGCTCAATTTTACCGACCCTAAAAAAACTAAAATGAAAATCAGAATATTTTTTCTTTTCCTCATTGCTTCACTATCAGGTGTATATGCCCAAAACATGCAACTTCGTTCCAATTTATCCTATGGCGCCACAGCTTTGGCAAACATTTGTGATTATGTGGACTCTTTAGGGAATGAATACGCGCTTGTTGGAACTGATTTCGGTATTTCAATTGTCGATGTTACCGATCCAGCCACTCCAGTAATAAAATTTTCTGTCAATGGACCTTCTTCCATTTGGCGGGAAATTAAAACTTATCGAAAGTACGCCTACGTTACCACAGAAGGTGGAGGTGGTTTACAAATAATCAATTTAAGTAATTTGCCGGCAACAATTACATCTCATTCTTATACTGGCGATGGAGCCATCAGTGGTCAATTAACATCAATTCACGCACTTCATTGTGATACCGCAACAGGTTATTTGTATTTGTATGGAAGTAGTATTAATAGTGGAAATACACTTTTTCTTAATTTGAATACTGATCCATATAACCCTACTTATGCTGGACAATATGTTTATGCTGGGACTGGAAATGACTCTTATGTGCATGACGGTTATGTCTTAAATGATACAATGTATGAAGCACATATTTACTCAGGCTTTTTTGCTGTTGTCGATGTGCGAAATAAAATGGCTCCTGTTTTATTGGCCACTCAAAACACACCTACGAATTTCACTCATAATACATGGCTTTCGGATAATCATAAAACTCTTTTTACTACCGATGAAAACAGCGGATCTTTTATTGGTGCCTATGACATTTCTGACCTTTCTAATATTCATGAGCTTTCTCGTTTTCAAACAGTCCCTGGTTCAAATACTATCGTTCATAATACACACGTTTTAAACGATTTTACAATTACTTCCTGGTACACGGAAGGCGTAGTCATCACTGATATGGCTCGTCCTGATAATCCAATTCAAGTAGGAAAATATGATACGTATGCTGGAAGTTCTGTCGATGGATTCAATGGTTGTTGGGGAGTAGATCCTTTTTTGCCTTCTGGAAATATAATTGCTTCGGATATAGACAATGGATTATTTGTGTTTACTCCAACTTATATCAGAGGATGTTATTTAGAAGGGCAAGTGACCGATTCTTTGACAGGTATAATTTTGAATGGAGCGCAAGTTGAGATTTTAACTACGCCTGCTTTAAAGCTATCAGACTTGAATGGTGATTATAAAACAGGCCTTGCAACAGCTGGATTATATGATGTGAAGGTTAGTAAGTCAGGATATTATCCTAAGACTATAACTGGTGTTTCTTTAAATAATGGAATCTTGACGACATTGAATGTTCAGCTTGTCCCTTTTCAAACGTATGCTTTCTCAGGTAGTGTAACAGATAGTTTAACAGGGTTAGGTGTTTCCAATGCAGACGTTGTTATTTCTTCGGCCTCAGGCTTAATTTATAAAACGAGATCCGATGCTTCCGGGAATCTTGCATTTTCAGCAGTCGTTCCTGATGACTATACAATTTATGCTGGGAAATGGGGATATAAAACAATTTGTCAAACTCAAACCCTAGTTGTCGGCAACCCAATCAATTCTATAATCGCTCCTGGTTACTATGATGATTTTACATTTAATAATAATTGGACTGTTTCTGGTACAAGTGCTAATTCTTGGGAAAGAGGAGAACCAATTGGAACTTTTGATGGAAATGGAACAGAGATAAATCCAGAATTCGATGTCAATTCAGATTGTGGAGATACTTGTTTTGTTACCGATAATGGAGGAGCGCCCTACAATAGCAATGATGTGGACAATGGGAATACTATTCTTACCTCTCCACTTTTCGATGGAACAATTTATCAAGCTCCAGTTTTAAGTTATTACCGCCGGTACTTATGTATCAATGGAACAGGTGCACCTAACGACACAATGAAAATTTCTTTGAGTAACGGAACCACAACTGTTAGAATAGAGTCCATTGCGCCTAACAATCCAACGAATGGTTCATGGGTTCAGCAGACAGCATTGATTAGTTCATTTCTACCAGTCACTAATATGATGAGGATGATAGTTGAAGTGGCTGACAATGCGCCAGGGAATATCGTTGAGGGAGCTTTGGATAAATTTGAAATAACGGGAAGTTTGATTAATTCTGTTTCAAATGTTCTTTCAGATAAGGGACTTTCAGTTTATCCAAATCCATTCAGCAATTCTACTTTAGTTAATTACAATACAATTAATTATGGACTGTCTGTTAAACTTATAGTTAAGGATATATTAGGACGAATAATTTATCAGCAAGCTGGATTGCCTAACAGTGGAACCGTATCAGTTGGTAGCGATTTTAGTCCAGGTATTTACCTTGTCCAAATCATTAACGGGACAGAAA
>JANLRG010000871.1:0-8883 GCA_031361545.1 Bacteroidota bacterium | reverse complement strand
AAATGAGAAAGAAGATGAATACAACTATTAACTTTTCCCGTTTGACAAAAAACCTTTTTACTTATTAATTATTACTTATTAATTTTCACCTCTGATCTTCGACTTCTGACCTATGACCTATATTATATCCAACCTTTGTCCTCTGAAGTTTGACCTAACAAACTACCAAATTTTTACCCGTACAGAATCTGCTCTCCACATTTTATCGCCTTCTTTTATTCCAAAGGCTTCATAAAATTCAGGCATATCACTCAAGGGTCCATTCACTCGTAAAAAATTTGGTGCATGGACATCAGTCATAACTTGCATTGCTAATGATTTGTCACGTGCATGACCTAACCAACCTAATGTATATCCTAAAAAGTAACGTTGAACGGGAGTTAATCCGTCCAGCTTCTCCCCTTTTTTATATTCTTCGGTTTTCTTAAATGCATCTAAACCTATGACTAATCCGCCAAGGTCAGCAATGTTTTCACCTAAGGATGCTTTGCCATTTACATGCAAACTATCAAGTACGATATAACTACTAAACTGATCAGATAAAATCTTAGCTCTAACACTAAAGTTTGCTGAGTCTTGTTTTGTCCACCAATTTAATAAATTACCATTCGGGTCAAATTGCCTTCCTTCATCATCAAAGCCATGAGTCAATTCGTGACCAATTGTACTTGCCGCTGCATAACCATAGATGATGGCATCATCAGCTAATGAATCTGGCAAACCGGGAATTAAAAACTGAGCTGCTGGTAATACGATTTCATTATTCGAGGGATTATAATAAGCATTATAAGTCTGCGGCGTCATGTCCCACTCTGTTCTGTCAACTGGCTTATTTAATTTTTCTACATAATAATTAAATTGCCATGTTCTGCATTTAATTATATTTGAAACAAAAGAATTTCTATCTAATTTCATTGAAGAATAGTCTTTCCATTTGTTTGGGTAACAAACTTTATAGGTAATTTTTGAAAGTTTATCTAACGCTTTTGTTTTGGTTTCTTTACTCATCCACTCCAAATTTTCAATATGCACTTTGTATTCTGCAAGCATATTTTTTGTGAGTTCGGTATATCTGTCACGCATTTTTGGTGAAACAAATTTCTCAACATATAATTGACCTAAAGCATCACCCAAAAAGTTTTCTTGAGAATCTAAAATTCGTTTCCAACGTGGACGTTGTTCTGTAGTACCTGTCATCACGGTTCCAAAGAAGTGGAAATTCTGATTATTGAAAGTTGAACTTAATTCTCCAGCAAAACCATTGATTAAGTTCCATCGCAAATAAGTTTTCCAGTCATCAACACTTACTGAACTTAAACTTTTCTCTACCTGCTTATAAAATTCTGGCTGACCAACAATTACTGTATCTATTCCAGAGATGC
This sequence comes from Bacteroidota bacterium, assembly GCA_031361545.1. GTDB lineage: Bacteria > Bacteroidota > Bacteroidia > AKYH767-A > 2013-40CM-41-45 > JADKIH01. The sequence goes on along the minus strand of JANLRG010000871.1, from coordinate 7,501 downwards.
TCATTGCTGTCATCACTTGGCTCCAATTTATACTTGGTGTGATTTTATTAAAATCACTCACTGACATCTTATTGTAATTTGCATAAGGATCGCGTAAGTCTTCCAGTTTTCTCGATGCTCTTGCTAAGTCTTCTTCCATTTTATAAACGGTTTGCGAATTAGCTGCCGCTTTTTTGGAATCGTCTCCTAAGAGTTGAAACATTTTTGTTAAATGATCTTTATACTCCTTCCGAATATTAGCGGTTCTCTCATCTGTATTAAAATAATAATCTCGCTGCGGTAAACCAATGCCTCCTTGATAAAAGTGAAGAGCATATTTATTACTATTCATTTCATCTTGATAGATTGCTGCACTAAAAAGCGGTGATCCAGCATAAATTTGAAACTCAGCAATCGCATTCAACACATCTTGTTTCGTCTTAATTTCATCGATCTTGTCGAACTGAGCTTTCAATGGCGACAAACCTTGTGCTTCAATGACTGCACTGTCCATTCCAGTTGACCAGAAGGCTCCAATCTTTTGAGCGTTGCTTCCATCAGCTGCTTTTCCATCGGCAGCGGCTTCATTACTTAAATTTAAAAGTTTATCATAAATATCATTGCGAACTAAATTTGCAATTCCCCATCTTCTTTCACTTGATGGAATCTGATTGTTTTTCATCCAAGATCCTGTAGCGAATTTGAAAAAGTCATCGCCAGGTTTTACAGTGCTGTCCATGTATTGAAACAAAAAATCGTCTTGTGTGACTTTCGTCAGATCAACTTTTGGTTGATTGTGACAAGCTGCAAATACTAATATTGATATTGCAAAAAGAAATATTTTTCTGTTGTTGGACATGATTGTTAGTTGATTTGGTGAAATCGATTTGTTCTTAAAATTGGTGACAAAGCTATTCAAAAATTGCAATCAAAAAAGCCTATTTTTCTACAAACAAACACTCTTATGACAGAAAACAAGCCATGGTTTTCATAGATTTGCAAAAAAATGAGTTATGAAAAAAATTGTTTTATTAACGGTGGGATTGTCAATCTTTTTATCCTTCAATAAAGTTATTTCTCAAGGGCAAACCTCCAAAATTACGTCTGATACAATAACACATTTTCCCCAAGAAACGCATTTGCAAGATGTTCGTCAATTAACTTTTGGTGGCGATAATGCTGAAGCATACTATAGTTTTGATAGTAAAAAGTTAGTTTTCCAAATGACTAATCTCGATTTTAATGCACCATGTGACCAAATATTTTATACAGATATCTCGACGTTTAATCCGAAATTAGTTAGTACAGGATTAGGGAGAACTACCTGCTCCTACTTTCTTCCTGGCGATTCAACAATAATTTATGCTAGCACACATTTATCTGGAAAAGATTGCCCAGCAAAACCAGCACCTCGAGCTGATCACAAATATCTATGGCCAGTGTATGATAGCTTTGAAATTTTTACTGCAAATTTAAAAGGGAAAATTATTAATCAGTTAACTCATTCCAAAGGATATGATGCAGAAGCAACAGTTAGTCCGAAAGGTGATAAAATTGTTTTTACTAGCACCAGAAATGGCGACCTTGATTTATACACAATGAATCTTGACGGATCAAATGTTAAACAAATTACGCATCAACTTGGTTACGATGGCGGGGCTTTCTTTTCACCCGATGGCCAGAAATTAATTTTCCGTGCTTCACGTCCAAAGACAGAGGAAGAAATTAAGACTTATAAAGAACTTCTATCGCAAGGTTTAGTAATGCCTACAAATATGGAATTGTACACTTGCAATGTTGATGGAAAAGAATTAAAACAAGTAACGCATCTCGGAAATGCAAACTGGGCTCCATTCTTTACACCAGATGGAAAAAAAGTAATCTTTTCGAGCAACCATCTTCTAGGTGGATATCATTTTAATCTATGGATGTGTAATTTGAATGGTGGCGAATTAGAGCAAATTACTTTTGATAAAAACTTCGATGCTTTTCCAGTCTTCTCTCCTGATGGAAAACATCTAGTCTTTAGCTCGAACAGAAATAATGGTGGCGGACATGACACCAATTTATTTTATGCTACATTCAAGTAAGCAGTATTTCCTTTTATCCAAAGAAAAAAATTTAAACATAGCTTTTAGGTTTTTTAGTAAAAGCGTTTTATTTTAAAAATACTTTCTTTAAAAGTAATGAGCTAACCTTAAATTGAAATTGATCTCAAGTAAATTGCTTTCACCACAATAAAAAAATAATTTTGTCGAATGACGAAAATTAATCATTTGCAATCACAGTTATCAAAAACATTTCTTGCCTTTTTCTCTTCACAGAAAATTTCGGGATTATTACTATTAATTGCTACCATACTCTCACTAGTACTTTCTAACTCCTCTGATTCTGTGTCATATATTTCAGTTTGGACAAAAGAATTTAAATTATTCGGTCTTCCACATTTCTCATTACTTCATTTTATCAATGAGGGACTGATGACAATTTTCTTTTTGTTTGTTGGAATTGAAATCAAGAGAGAACTAATTTCTGGTGAGTTAAAAGGTTTCAACAAAGCAATTATTCCCGTGAGTGGCGCTATTGGTGGAATGTTGATTCCCGCATTGATATATTTTTTTTTCAATAATGGAACAATTACATCTCAAGGTTGGGGGATCCCAATGGCAACAGATATCGCTTTCGCTATTGGAATAATTTCAATTTTGGGAGATAAAATTTCCAATACAGCAAAAGTATTTATCACTGCACTAGCAGTAGTTGACGATTTGGGAGCAGTATTAGTGATAGCCCTTTTTTATTCCGCAGCTATCAAATGGAATTTCTTATTAGCAAGTGGTATTATTTTGACTCTGTTAATAGTCACTAATTTTAAAAAGAGGATTTCAGCTTCCATCTATGTCATTGCTGGAATTGTACTATGGTACTGTATCTCTAAATCTGGAATACATTCTACCGTAGCAGGAGTTTTATTGGCCGCGACAATACCATATGATGGAAAGGAAAATTCTCTTCTTGAAAAATTCGAAACCATACTTCACAAACCTGTTAATTTTATTATCATTCCAGCATTTGCAATGGCCAATACGGCAATTGCAATTAAGGGAAATTTGATTGGCGAATTGCACACACCAGAAAGTTTAGGGATTTTCTTTGGGCTCGTAATTGGAAAACCAATAGGAATTGTACTTGCAGTGCTTCTTACATTGTATTTTTTAAAACGGAAAATGCCTGATGGAATTAATTTTCAATCGCTCATCGGATTGGGATTTTTAGGAGGAATTGGATTTACAATGTCTATCTTTATAGCTATGGTCGCCTTTGATGAACCTCAGAATATTACGGGAGCGAAAATTTCCATTATCACGGCAAGTTTGTTTGCTGGTTGTTTAGGATATTTCCTTTTACGTTTTCAAAAAAAAGTAAACCATGATTGAAGTAAAAAAAATGGCAGAATTATTACGGTGCCCTGACGGAGAAATGGCAGGAGAGATTACCGACTTCATGGCAAGAGCAAATCGTAAAATCTATGATTTTGTCTATTCAAAAATGGAACTCTCAAAAGGGTTGAATGTTTTGGAATTGGGAATGGCGAACGGTGCTTTTGTGAATGATCTTTTCATACTTGAGCCATATCTTCGTTATACTGGAATAGATTATTCTTTACAAATGGTAGAGCATTCTATACTCCAAAATCAAATGTTGATTGCTGATAAACAGGTTACTTTTTTACAAGGAAATATAAGTGAATTACCTATTGAATCCAATTCAATCGATCTATTTTTCACTGTTAATACACACTACTTTTGGGAGGATTTTGAAAAATGCAAAAATGAAATCATCAGGGTGTTGAAAAATGGTGGACAATTTATTATTGGAGGACGCACAAAAGAAAGTTTATTAAAGTTTGAATTTTCTAATTTTGGTTTCAATTTATATTCTACACAAGATTTCATTAGTCAATTTGAATCTGAGCTTTTATCAACTTTAGAATATGCTTCTGAAGTGGAGAACATCCAATTTCCAGATGGAAGCTATGGAGAAATTGAAAACATTTGTTTCTTTGGAAGAAAAAAATTATACTATTAAAAAAAATACATTATGAAATTTACAAGATATCTTCTGGCTCTACTTTTAAGTGTCACTTTTTGTAGTGCACAGAAAGTATCAAAGCTAATTATTACTGATAACTTAAGTACAAATAATAAATTTAGTTATGGCAAACCTAAACCTGCAGCCCCGAAGGATCACTTTTATCTTTTGACGGAAAAAGGAACTCAAGTACTTTGTTATGCTGAGTTGAATTCAACAGACAGCATAAATTTAGTGTCTCAAACTCTAAAATTTACTGCATATAAAACTGATTCCGGCAAAGATGAATGGATTGATGACCGGGTGATTAAGGTGAAAATTGGTGGAACGTATGTCATGACAGCTTTCAATTTTTTTGATATTGGAAACTATAAAATTGTTATTACTCAAGAGGAAGGAACGGAAATTCTAGCTCAAGGTTCATTTTTAATTTCAAAATAATTGAGGTGTGAACAAATCATTCATACAATTGTTCGTTACTTAAAGAATGTATATTCACATTATAAAATTATAATCATGAATGAATCGACTCTCAATTCAGAAACTGCAACGGTGGGTGGCGGTTGCTTTTGGTGTACTGAAGCACAGTTTCAACTTCTTGATGGAGTTGTGTCTGTTGAATCCGGATACTCCGGAGGAAATATCAAAAACCCCGCGTATCGAGAGGTTTGTATGGGAACCACCGGACATGCCGAAGTAATTCAAATCGTATTTGATACAGCTAAACTGACTTATGCTGATGTTCTAAAAGCGTTTTTTGAATCTCACGACCCAACTCAACTTAATCGACAAGGAAATGATATCGGATCCCAATATCGATCAGTCATTTATTTCCATTCTCAAGAGCAAAAAAATATCGCTGAACAAATTGTGAAGGAACTAAACACAAGCGGAATTTATTCTTCTAAAGTGGTGACAGAGATTTCTCCTTTTACAGTTTTTTATAAAGCTGAAGACAATCACCAAGAATATTTTAGCGGCAACGGCGACCAACCCTATTGTCAGTATGTAATTGTTCCGAAAGTTGAAAAGTTCAAAAAGATATTTCGGGATAAGCTAAAAAAATAGTTTTGGGTTGCAATCAATATATGCTCATGGTAAGAAATCATTCATAAAGTTTTATAGATTAATTATTGTACAAAAAAAGCCGGGGACTATCCGGCTTTTTTTGTACTTCACTTCCTATTTAACTAACTCTCCAGAAGAGTTATATCTTACGACTGTACTTCCATCTGTAGAAAAGTAAGAAACTTTTTTCTCTGAATTTTCTACTCCCCAAATTTTAACCGAACCCAAATTATTATTTTTCTTTGCCATCCTTGTTGAAATTGCAGTTGGAATTTGATCTGATTTCAATTCATATTCGTGGCGGATTAAATCACCATTGGCATCGTAAACTTTTACATGTTCAATTTTTTCTGAATCGAAATAATGAACTCTAAAATTAGCCCCTTCATTTGACCAAGTCATGAAGTCTGCACTTGAATGACTTTGTTTGAAATTATCCAACACACTATGTGGGATTGAAGTTTGAGCTTGAACAAAACTCAAGGATAAAAATAATGCGCAGATTAAAATTAATTTCTTTTTCATTGTATTTGTTTTGTCAATTGTTTTTAATTGATATGAATCTAATTATCTAATCGATCGAATAACGAATTTAGAGTTTTATTTTGGCTTCTCCATCGCCTTTTTGGCGAATCATGAACAATTTACTGTGAGTTAATTGTATGTTATTCCGCATGCTCGCTATCCCAAGCATCAAAGAGATATTGTAAAAATCTATTTTCTTCTGGAGTTATCTTTTCATCGGCACTTACCAATTTAACAGCAAAATCCATGAAACGTGTCCGTTCTTCTGGAATGGAATCTTGGTAAAAATCGTCCATGCATTTTTGAAAATGAATAATGTAGTCATCGGGACTTAAAAGGGAAAGGTCTTCCATTGCCCCATCCAAACTTACATGAAAAGGGTAATTTTCAACTAAATATTTTCGAATCACCAGATCTTCAGCGACTGAAAAACTTCCATCGACCACAGAGAGCAATTGTAACATTTGATACCCCGCCTCTAATTTATTTAATTTGATTATAGACATACTTTTTCTTTTGAACTTTAAGATACAATTTCCCTTCGAATCTAACAACAATTTTGAAGTAGATGAATTCGAATATTCGTAAAACAGATAATAAAGGAAATAGTTAACCATTTGAGGAACGACTTATCCTTAATCGGAACGAAATCTTTCCAAATTGCAGGGATTAAACGATTATCCTATAGATGATTTTCAGGAAAAGCTTTAAGCACTGTTATTATAATATAAAATGTTGAAAAAAATAAAAAATACACAATTTTTCAATTAAATTCGCACAATATTGAGTTGTATTTTACAACGTATTTTCCAAAATGTGTTAAAAAGAAAGATTGGTGTATGAAGGATATTATTCAACTTTTACCTGATACAGTTGCGAATCAAATTGCTGCTGGTGAAGTGATTCAACGACCTGCCTCTGCTGTCAAAGAATTATTAGAAAATTCTGTAGATGCAGGAAGTACTTCGATTGAATTATATATCAAAGATTCTGGGAAGACACTAATAAGAATTATCGACAATGGTACCGGCATGAGTGCAACGGATGCCCGTTTGTCCTTTGCCAGACATGCTACTTCCAAAATAAAATCTGCAGATGACCTTTTTTCTATTCGTACCAAAGGATTTCGAGGTGAAGCACTGGCATCTATTGCCGCTATATCGCAGGTTGAGTTGAAAACAATGAGACTAGATGATGAAATTGGGACCAAGATCGATATTGAAGGAAATGATTTCAAAGACCAGCAACCTGTAGGAATGCCAATTGGTACAAGCATCTCTGTCAAAAATTTATTTTACAATGTACCTGCACGACGAAATTTTTTAAAATCAAATTCAATAGAAGCCAGACATATCATTGATGAGTTTGAAAGAATAGCGCTCGCACATCCAGAGGTTGCATTTTCGCTCAACATGAATGGTGTTGAATATTTCCGACTAGCAGCAAGCAATTTGCGCCAACGTATTGTCAATATTTATGGAAGCGGCTACAATGAAAGATTAGTTCCCATACAAGAAGATACTACGCTACTTGCAATTTCAGGTTTTGTTGGAAAACCAGAATACAGCAGAAAGACACGAGGCGAGCAATTCTTTTTTGTCAATAAAAGATTTATAAAGGATGGCTATTTAAATCATGCTGTCACAAATGCTTTTGAAGAATTACTTTCTAAAGATTCTTTTGCCAGTTATTGGTTGTACATTGAAATCGATCCTTCCAAGATTGATGTAAATATTCATCCAACAAAAACTGAAATTAAATTTGAAGACGAACGGTCAATCTATGCAATTGTAAGGGCTGCAGTCAAAAGATCTTTAGGTCAATATAGTGTAAGCCC
>JANLRG010000869.1:0-1830 GCA_031361545.1 Bacteroidota bacterium | reverse complement strand
ACTTTTAAAGTTTCCCGAACAAATCCCTCTATGGATAAATGAAACGAAGCAGTTTTGCTTAAAAATAGTAGACACAAGAACCAAATCGAAAATTGTCATGGCGAGCAGAGAGCGTGGCAAATGTCACTGCGAGCGGAACGCAGCAGGCGGAGGCGTTGCAACTGAAGAAAACCCCCCGTCAGAAGCAAACGTGAGCGCATCATTTGCAAACATGAGCCATAACAGGGCGTGAAAAACTGGCGTCATTGGCAAACATGAGTCGTGAAATCACAAACGTTTAGAGTGAAATTCAAAACGTTCAGGGTGAAATCACAAACATGAGGCAGTGAAATTGGAAACGTTCAAGGTGAAATCACAAACGCAAGGCGTGGAATTGAAAACGTTCAGGCTGAAATTACAAACAGTAGTCCCTTTGGACAATAGACAGCCTTTTCAAATAGTCAATTTTATCATACATAGCTACTGAGGGGGTATATCCGCAACAAGGGTAAGACATAGGGATTAATTAAAAACGAAAGCCGCCGCCTCATTTGATTGAGACGGCGGCTTCGTATAATTCAATTTTTCCCGAAGGGATTCCTTCGGAACACTTTCATCTTTTCACTATAATTTGCTCATCTTCACAATGGCTTTTTGATTGTTGCTATCTTTAATGCGAACAAGATATAAACCGTTGGATAAGTTGTGAACGTCCAATGTAAGAGTCGTGAATCCTTTTTCAATAGATTGCTGAGTGCTTAGAACTTTGCGTCCTGCAACATCCATAATGTCAACCTGAGCGGGACCCTCAATATTGTTCTCAATTTCAAGAGTAAAGACATCTTTGGTTGGATTAGGAAAAGCACTGAGTATGGTTAATGGGCTATCAGATTGTATTAAACTACCATCAGGCGAAGAGCAATCGGCTTTTTTATTAATTCTAAATGAAGACGAATAAGCCACTGATTTTGTACCTGTACAGATTCCTAATACGGTAGTAATAACTGTGCGATAAAATGTTGTTGAGGTGACTGTACTACCATTGACAGTAATCGTAGATTGACCTTCTGAACCCGGCAAGTCATACCAAATAGGAGATATACCATAGCTATATTGCCAATTCGCCACTTGTCCTGTAAAACCTAACGGTATCAATACAGCATTTTGACTTGGACAGATTGCCAAAGAAGTGGCTGTTTGATTGCTTTGTAATGTCACTCTTCCACCGACGGCTGGTTTTTCTATCGTAATGGTAGCCGTAGATGAAATAGCTTCAGGACATGCACCATTAGTGACAATTGCCCGATAACAAACGGATGAATTAGGCGTAGTGACTGTAAATGGATTGGATGCTGAATTGCTGATTGCAGTCCAAGCTCCTGTACATTCTATTTGCCGCTCCCATCGCGTCACAGTGCCTGTGATACCACTGACTGAAAGCGTCACACTTGTTGGTCCACAACCAGACTTAGTAGCAGGCGAAACTGTGCCACCGACTGAGGGGGTACTGACGGTTACTGTTTTTGTTATACAAGTCGTCGTATTACAATTGCCTTTGTAACGGACGTAGTAGGTGGTCGTGCTGGTTGGCGATACGGTTATGCTTGCGCCTGTGCCAGCCGGTGTCCCGCCACAAGAGCCTGTAAACCATTCAACAACGCCACCAGCACCTAAATTGCCACCGGTAGCTGTCAAAGTGGTGCTGCTACCTGTACAAATAGCGGTTATTCCTGTAACATCCGTTGGTGCAACTGATTCGTTTGTCGATACAAAGCCCGGCATTTGCAACTCATACATACCGTTGCCGTGAGTGCCAAGCACAGCTCTATTATCATCCATCCGCAAACGCAT
>JANLRG010000868.1:0-1071 GCA_031361545.1 Bacteroidota bacterium | reverse complement strand
GGATAAAAATTATGCATATTTTATCTTTTATTTGGCTAAGTAAAATAATAATTATATATTTGTTTAAAATAATACAAAGCCGACTTTAATTTTTAGTTTAAAAATGATATTTAAATACAATGACAATAAAGTACTCCTTTTATGTTGGCGGCACATTTTTTTATAAAATAATTGGCTTAAACAAAACAAAATCTTACCCCAGATTCACTTTAATAAATAACTAAAATGATTTCAGCAGAAGCAATAACATATGGAAAAGAAATGAGAACCTTGATTGAAAATGGGTTAGACACAATTATCTACAGAATGATAATTGAATATGTTGATTTGAGTAATCCAAATCAAGTTTTTTTTGCACAGTTTGTGGCGGACTATGCACGTTTAAATAAATTAAATCACCTTCTTTTTTTTGCGATACCAGTAGCCAGTCGTAATGAGCCTAACATTGTCATTCAAAAGAATTTTAAGGCAAGCAAAATACCGTTAAGCAAAGATTTTCTGATTGAAACGACAAGGCATTCTCATAGATTTTGGGATGCAGGTGTTTACTCTTACAATATGAATCATCCTCTTGCAAAAGAACATAGTTTATTAAAATTCTATGAAGCCGATAGACCTCTAGTTGAAGGGTCTTCTGAAAGTATAATACATCATTGTTTTTATACAGCATTTTAAATCTATACTCCTAAAATTTTCGAACTTATGATACTAATAAATGAAATTCCAAAAGTCATTATGTTTTCTAACAGTGAAGTAAGCCAGTCTTTTAATCCGACTGGCTTAAAACTGAGAGATGTATATTTCAGAGATTTATATTCTGAATTAGGTACTAATGGGGAAATTAGTTACAGAGTTATTTTAGGTGCAGCAACAGAATATACTTATAAAATGTTTGATTCTTGGATAAAAAACGCTGGGGAAATTGACGGTTTTCAAAAAGGATATATTGCTTACGAAGTAAGTTGCGCTATCGCAAAAATATTCCCTGAATTAAAAGATTTAGAGGTTTTTATTAAGCTCATTGAGTATTGTAAAATTGATTTAAGTAATAAGAGTTTAGATACCTTAACT
>JANLRG010000278.1:0-2637 GCA_031361545.1 Bacteroidota bacterium | reverse complement strand
CCTATCGCTCTTCGAATCGACGTCTCCCCAAAGCGCTTGCGCATTTTGTCCATGGCTTGGTATAACTTTATTAACTCTTCGCTGTCGTCGAACAAATTAATTTGATAGCCTCCTCCTACTAAGTGGCTAAAGCGTACGCCGATTAATCGTATAAGCATGCGGCGATCAAATAATTTATCGAATAACTCTTTCGCTCGCGCTATCAATAAATGATCGTTCGATGTATAAGGTATGCGCGACTGTACGGTGTGTGTGTCGAAATTGGAATAACGGATCTTCACTGTTACGCATGCTGTTAATTTATCTTCTGTGCGCAACTGATACGCCAACTTCTCGGTCATGGCTACAATCGTCGATTTCAAAAAATCCATATCGATCGTGTCTTGATCAAACGTCTCTTCGCTCGATAACGACTTCCGCTCGTTGTATGGCTCCACCGGCGATGTATCTATACCATTCGCTTTTTTCCAAATTACAATACCATTCTCGCCCAATACATTTTCCATTAACTCTATGGGCATCTTCTGCACGGTCTCTATTTTCTCTATGCCCATGGTACGCAATAAATGCGCGGTCTTCTCGCCTACCATCGGAATTTTTCGCACTGATAAGGGTGCAAGAAAATTTTTCTCCATACCATAATCGATCTGCTGCTGTCCGTTTGGCTTGGCTTCGCCGGTGGCTACTTTCGAAACGGTTTTATTTTCCGACATGCCAAATGAAATAGGTAATCCTGTTTCATGCGTAATCTTCTTGCGTAACTCTGTCGCCCATTTGTAACAACCAAAAAAACGATCCATGCCACTTAAGTCGATGTAAAATTCGTCGATCGACGATTTCTCATACACAGGCGCACTCTCGCGTATAATGTCGGTAACAGTATCGGAAAAATAACTGTACCGATCGTAATCGCCTCGCACTACAAGCCCGTCGGGACATAACTTGCGCGCTAATTTCATAGGCATTCCCGCATGCACGCCATAAGCACGCGCCTCGTAACTGCACGATGCCACTACGCCGCGATCGCTCGTGCCGCCAATCATTACGGGTTTCCCTTTTAATTTCGGATGGTCTAAACACGAAACCGAAACAAAAAAGGAGTCCAGATCCATGTGAACTATTGAACGCATTTTAAAATTGAAGTTGAGTAATTACTTTTTTATGACTGCCTTACAATCATGTTGCATGATTCCAATATAGTCTTTATATTTGTCGGCGACAACAAAAATAATCGGTTGTTCAAAAAAAAATATCAGAACTCTCCTCTTTGCTAAATTAGTCAACAATGATCTTTAACAACAACATCAAAATCTTACGTCAGCGTCGTCAGCGTACGCAAGATGTAATAGCAAATGAATTAAATGTAAGTCGCTCGACGGTGAACAGCTACGAAAACGGCAGCATAAAAAATCCGACGCTCGATGCGTTAATGATGTTCTCGAAATATTTTAAAGTGTCGATCGACACGATGGTGAAAATCGATATGTCGAAACTTTCGGACTTTCAGCTGTCGGAATTGGAAAAAGGAAACGATGTATTTGTTACCGGCTCACGACTGAGAGTATTGGCGACAACGGTTGATAGTCACAACAGAGAGAATATAGAAGTTGTACCGCTGAAAGCAAAAGCCGGCTATAAGAATGGTTTTGCCGATCCGGAATTTATAAAGAAACTTCCTACGTTTCAACTTCCGATTTTATTTAATGATCGTAAATATCGTATGTTTCAAATTAGTGGCGACTCTATGCTGCCTATTCCCGACAAATCGTATGTGATTGCTGAATACCTGGAAAACTGGTACGATATAAAAGATGATGAAGCGTATGTATTGTTGACACAAGAGGAAGGAATAGTTTTTAAGCTTGTAGAAAATAATCTTAAAAAGAAAAAATCGTTGATGCTAAAATCACTTAACACGTTATTCAAACCTTACGAGCTAAATGTAAGTGAGGTAAAAGAAGTGTGGAAGTTCTGTAATTACCTGAGCACAGAAATTCCGGAAAGTAATTTTGCAAAAGAAGATCTGATCGATAAACTTTCTAAACTCGAAATGGAAGTGCAATCGATTCGACAAGTAATCCAAAATTAACGTTGAATAATTTAAAATAAATTTTTAAAAATATTTACGCTAAGGATGTACTCAAAAATAACTGATTTTCTTTCTGACTGGGATTACGAAAGCAAAACAACGCTAGAGCTATTTAAAAATTTGACTGATGAATCGCTGACGAAAGTTGTTCATGAAAATGTTCGAACGCTTGGTTTTTTGGGCTGGCACATAATTCACACTTTGCAAGAAATGCCGGCTAAAACAGGATTAACAATTGCTATTAAAGAACAAACAGATTATTCAGGTGAAACAGCAAAAGAAATTTGCGACACGTATGAAAAAGGTGCTGCACTGGTAACTGAAGCAATAAAAAACAATTGGACCGATGCCAATCTTGAGAAAGAAGATAATATGTATGGTGAACCTTGGAAGCGTTCTGTTACGTTGTCTGTTCTTGTAAAACATCAGGCTCATCACCGTGCAGAAATGGTGGTGCTGATGCGAATATTAGGACTAAAAATTATTGGGGCTTATGGTCCAACAAAAGAAGACTGGGCCAAGTTTGGAATGGCAGCGATGCACTAAGA
>JANLRG010000268.1:0-1097 GCA_031361545.1 Bacteroidota bacterium | reverse complement strand
ACTCATGGGGCATCAAGGCTCCGTCTTCGCACTCACACAAGGGTATACCCCTCAGTATATCCTCTCGGGTGCAGGTGACGGATGGATTGTGAAATGGGATTTAACGAATCCAGAAGTCGGAAAATTATTGGCAAAAGTAGATTCCAATTTATTTTCATTGCTTTTTTTACCCGATAAAAACCAAATTGTAGCTGGCAACATGAATGGTGGTTTGCATTTTATTGACCTCAATAATCCTGATAAAAATAAAAACATTGCTCATCATAGTAAAGGCGTTTTTGATATTCAACTCATTAATAATCAACTATATACAATTGGCGGCGATGGTATTATGACCCGCTGGTCAGTTGAAAAAAGTCGTTCGATAGAGAGTTTTCAACTCTCTACGAAGAGTTTGCGCTGTATGGATTTTTCAAAAGAACGGCATGAATTCGCTGTTGGCGCGAGCGATGGACATATTTATTTTGTAGATGAACATTTGAATCTTAAAAATATTATTAAAAATGCCCATAAAAATTCCGTCTTCTCAATAAAATATGCGACGAATGGTCAATATCTGCTAAGTGGTGGAAGAGATGCTTTGCTTAAAATGTGGCGTTTAGATGAAAATGTCAATGCAAGCGAAGCGGGACAGGATACAGCATTAGAATTATCTGCTCATTTATACACGATTAATAAAATTGCTTTTCACCCTCAAAATCCTCACGTATTTGCTACGGCAAGCCGCGATAAAACCATTAAAATATGGCAATTAATGACTTCAGACGAAAACCAAAATTTCAAAATTGAAGAGATAAAGTTGCTGAAAGTTATCAATACCATTCGGTACGGTGGACATCTCAATTCTGTCAACACGCTTTATTGGACGCCTTATAATAATTGGCTCATCTCAGGCAGCGATGACCGTTCGCTCATGATTTGGGATATAAATTTTGAAATATGACATTTAAAATGCATGTTTTTTCAAAAAAGGTGCTTATTTTTACTTGAGTTTAATTTTTCTACCAAAACTGCACATTATGAAAACTCTTTTTACATCTCTTACTCTCCTCATTTTCGTCCCCATACTGAGGGGGCAAAACACTCTCGCTTTCAAT
>JANLRG010000265.1:0-1266 GCA_031361545.1 Bacteroidota bacterium | reverse complement strand
CACCAGAATACAAAGTGTTATTATCTCCTGGTGCAAAGTTAAGAACATGAATATCGGGATGGTGATTAGGATACAAAGCATAATTTGCAGGAGAATTGTAACCACCGATGCGGGTCGTTGCCGTCGTATTCGTAAAACCACTGGTTGAACGATAGACATTTGTGCCAGCAACAAAAACAGTATTGACATCATCGGGTTTGACAGCTACTACCAAATCGTAGCCCGTTTGAACGGCGAATGGGTCATTTCCTGCTAAAGTACCCGGTTCATCCGGGAGATTGGCAGAAAGATCAGTCCAAGTGCTCGTCGAATTATCCCATTTGAAAAATTCAGCTTGTATGACACCCGTGGCATTTGAATTATTCCAATACAAAGCGAACACGATGTCAGGATTGCTTGGTGCGTAAGCTAAAACGACACGTCCATAAGCAGCCTGTGCATTCCAGTTGGGATGATTGGGTACTGAACCAGTACCCGCTATACGCGTCCAGCTACCTGATGCACCTGTGGTAGATGTCCAAACCCCATTACTTGCCTCATTGCCATCAAAAGCAGCATATAGGCGACCTGATGGAGTAACAATAATATCTGTGTATCTGTTATTGGCGAAAGTTCCTAACACAGTACTCCAAGTACTGCCGCCATCGGTTGACCTCTGAATAGTGTTCCCTGCTGCGGCATATACATTGCCATTTGTAGGATCAACTGCAAGGCGATTGACATAGTCAAAAGGGCTATCAAATACTTCTAAAACGAATTGTGTATTGGCTAAGGGTGCCCATGTAAGTCCATTATCCGTTGATTTCCAAATACCTAAACCGCGATACGCTGAGCCTAAGCCAGCAGAATTGCCGATAGGCTCGCCACCACCATAGTACCACGTATCTTCTTGCCCTGCACGAGGGTCTTGCGCAATCGCTGTTACGTTGTGAATTTGTCCGATAGGGGCAACACGTGTCCATGAAGTGCCACCATTCGTGGTGCGAAATACACCTGAACTGACGCTACCTGCCAGCATAATATTGGCATTGCGTTTATCAATGCCGATAACGCGGGTTCTGCCACCTAAATTGTTAGGTCCGCGTTGTACTACATTAATAGGCGCTGCACGGGTGTTTAATCCATTCGTTTTCAATACTTTAGCCCGCATAGCTGCTTCTGCTGCCCTCATGGGTGCTTCGCGAGGGATTTTGCCAGTAGCAGGATCTTTCAAAAAGTCGAAATCGAAGCGGGCGCGCCGCTGCTTCTCCGACCAGAACATGTTGT
>JANLRG010000247.1:0-1079 GCA_031361545.1 Bacteroidota bacterium | reverse complement strand
AAAACTCAGTTTTAGAGTTGAAACCTCAGTTTTAGAGCCGAAACCTCAGGTTTAGAGCCAAATCCTCAGGTTTAGAGCCAAATCCTCAGGTTTAGAGCCAAATCCTCAGGTTTTGAAATGAAACCCCAGATTTTGAGGTTTCACCTCAGATTTTGAGATGAAAACTCAATTTTAAAGATACAGCGGCAACACTTTTGTTGATTCTTTCTTTGGTGAATCAAGATTTATGAGTTATTTTGCGATGTATCAAACGTTCAATAAAGGACTTTGAGCCAACACTACTAAAGACATTCCAGTTATATGAGCGTAAACATTTTACAATACGAATCCAAAGTATGGGCAACCGCCGACCTCCTTATCGGCGCAGGGATTAAACAAAGCGACTTTCCTAAATTTATGATGCCGTACTTCGCCTTGATTATGGTGGAAAGTAGGCTTGTGCGGTATGCAAAAGAATTGGAGCAAGAAATTGATAGAAAGGATATTGAAACCTTTGTGGATGAATTTAAAGATTTTGGTTATGGCTATAATGATTTTGTTATCCGTCAAAATAAAACGCTCAAGGATATTTGTAAAAATGATAAAGCCTTTGACCTTGATTTTCATGCCTATCTTAAAGCGTTTGACCCTGAAACCAAATACCTTTTGGGCGTGGATAAGGGCAATGAAGAAGAAAAGTTCTTGGATATTTCGGGTATCAGTGGGCAATTGAATAAGAAAAAGATTCTCTTTAATTCCGTCAAGGCTTGGAGTGAAATTGATTTAGAGCCGTTCACTAACTCTGAAATCACAACGCTGGAGGAACACATTAAACGCAAATGGGCAGATATTTCAGCAGAAACCGCAGGGGAACAATACACGCCTGATGATATTATCGGACTTATTTCTGAAATCATCGCTTCTAAAATCGACGATAGTGACAATTTTTTAACCATTTACGACCCGACATGTGGTGGGGGTAACTTGCTTTTTGGTATCGAAGATAAAATCAAGGAAAAATTTAACCGACCGACTAAAACATTCGGTGAGGATTGGAGTGACAGCCTTTATGCCCTCGCTAAAATTGAAAGCCGTTTCCG
>JANLRG010000228.1:0-1569 GCA_031361545.1 Bacteroidota bacterium | reverse complement strand
GCAACATTGCCGCCTTGTTGGGCTACTTTTATATTGTCGTCAAAACTCGTAGGATTGACAGCTTGCGAAATATCTTTGGTAGAGGCTTCGGCAAGCATATTCAAAATCAATTCTGTATTGGTCATATTGTCTCGAAGGTTTTCCTTTTTCAAACCTTTGAGCGCCTTGTATTCTTTGGTGGTTTTATCTGACCAAGCCCTCGTGATGATATCGGTTAATGTAGCAAATTGTACGCCCTCTTTCAGTCCTCGATATTTCCATTCATCAGTCAATTCCTTACGAATTTCAATACTTTTAAGGCGTTGATTAATCCAATTTTCAGAATAGCCCAATTGCAGATATTGCTCTAAAGCGCGGTCAATGGTCAATTCAGGGTCTTGCATTTCGTCAACGTGTTCAGCCGCCACTTTTGCTATCCACAATTTAAAAGGCTCTGCTTTGGGACTTGGAATAGATTGAATGAGACGGAAAAGCTGTTCCATATCAGCTACGTCCGTCATCCGCATTTTGCCATCAAGTGCTTGCATTTTCAAACCGTGACAATTTGTCACGGTTTCATTGCCCTCTTCTTTCAACCTTTGTTTCAGCTTGCGCCAATAGGCTGTCGGGTCAACGCTTTCTGTCAATACTGTTACGGTATCAACTATTGAGAAATACCATTTCTCTTGTTCTACATCCCAAAGTGAACGTACTTTTTTGTTGTCAAAGACTTGTATTGCTTCTTGTTTTTTCATATTATTTACATTTTTTGCCAAAGGTAGTATCGGTTATTAAATTTCAAAATAAATATTGGGCTATTTTTTAAATAAAACAGCAGTTTCAGCTCAAAAATGAGTAAAAATACTGAGGGGGGTACGGCTGCCCACTCCGAAATCCGACATCCCAATTCCGACATCGAAAGTGTGAATCCTGTAATTTATTGAAAAAATTGTGTAACACTTCGCCGTTAAAAAGCAGCCACTTTTGCCTTTCATTATTTCATCATTTTAAAAAAAAATATTATGAAAAAGGAAAAGAAAGCACCCACAGCCAAACAACAAAAGATTGCTGAAGTGATGCATGAATTTAAAGAAGGCGAACTTCATTCTGGAAAAAGTGACACAATCGTTACGAATCCGAAACAGGCAATTGCGATTGCCTTGAGCGAAGCCCATGAATTGGAAGAAGAAAATGCTCAAAAAAAAGACAATTAAATAACTTTTAAACAATTAACCCAATTGATTTGGCGTGTAAAATAGCCTCATCTGTATGTTGAGACTGGCAGGTATAAATCCCTTTATTTTTAAGGGTATTCAATAAATTCAAGGTCATTAATTCTTTTTTAAGGCTGATATTTCTGATATAAATAGCGACTATTTTATCGGGATATTTATTGGCAATAGCCACATAAATAGCAGGGTCACTTTGTGAATTATCGCCCAATAAAATAAAGCGTTGTTTGGGAAAAGCATCTATAATTCTGGCGACGCGCATTAATTTGCCTTGATGTTTTGTTTTGCCCGTTTTAATGAGTTGATACCAACGTTTTATTTCATTTAATAAAAAAACACCTTTCGGTAAACCATTGTG
>JANLRG010000858.1:0-1003 GCA_031361545.1 Bacteroidota bacterium | reverse complement strand
TTTCTTTTTTCCCTTCAAAACTCATCCCCGAAGCCTCCATTTTAATCCCTTCAATTTTATTAGTCTCGTCTCGGGTAAATAAAATTATGGCTGACCCATTGGCATCGTATTTATCAGGTGTATCCATTGGTTTAATTTCATTGCTTTGAGCACCTACGGACATGATAACTTTACCCTCTTTCACACTTATCTCAATATACTCAAAAGGCAAACCTTTCATTTTGTATTTGCCTGCATAATCATTGACAGTCGTTTTAGCTAATTCAACAACTGGCGGCGGTGTTATAGCTTTTGCTTCAAATTGTTTAAATTCAATACCTAACACCACCATCATTGAACGACCATCGGCTTTAGGATTTAGAAAAACAAAATAGACATCGTGCAGACCTTCTGTCGGTGCAATGTTGATGCGTACAGGTTTGCCACCAAATCCACCCGCATCAGACGGTTCAATAAATGCCGATTCACCAATCAATTTGCCTGTTGGAGAATCCAAATGTAGTTCAATTTTCCCTCCTGCGGCATTCAGTTGTGCAATAGGTGTTGACGCATTGATGTCAACATAAGCGATAAATGCTAAATCCACTTTATTCAAAGCCATATAAGCGCCCGATTTTGAAGGAATACAGAACGCATTGCCGCCAAAACTCATTTTATTGATGTCTTCATATTTATCAAAACTATGTGGTGGTACTTTGGCATTGCGTAAGGTATAAGTTTGTTCAGATGTCAACGACGGGATGCCGTTTGCGCCTTGGTCTTGATAAGCGGCTCTTAAAATATATGTGCCATAGCCTTTGTCTTTTGACGAGGTTTTTGTCGTAAAACTGCCTTTTGTGGGCAATGATTTATCCGCGCCTTCATTGGACAGACTTAAAATATACTTTGTCATTTCAGCCGCATCTTCTGTTGATAATTGTGGATGTCCTGCCATTGGCACTTCACCCCAAACACCACTGCCTCCTGATATAATTTTCTTCGTCAATGTCTCTAAAGCTGTCTT
>JANLRG010000857.1:0-1080 GCA_031361545.1 Bacteroidota bacterium | reverse complement strand
TGTCCATGAGGTGCCGCCGTTGGTAGAAGTTTGCCATTTTACTATATTACCTATTTGCCCAGTCAAACCCAATGTGCCTAAATTACTCGTGGAACATAAAGGTAAACTACCGCTTGTCAAGCCAACGATGCCACCTACTGAGGGGGTCAAACAGGGACAAGCTATCGGCGAAACCGTAACTGGTAAACTCAATGAATAAGCATCCAAACAAGTACCACCACTGTTTACAACCGCTCTAAACTGTTGATTATCAAGGGCATTTGTGAAATTATAACTGGCTGTTGTATTTGAAATATCTGTCCATGAGGTGCCGCCGTTGGTAGAAGTTTGCCATTTTACAACACTTCCTACTTGTCCAGTCAAACCTAATGTACCTAAATTACTCGTGGAACATAAAGGTAAACTACCGCTTGTCAACCCAACGATGCCACCTACTGAGGGGGTCAAACAAGTAGCAGTGGTTGTGAAATTCTTAGAATTGATACCAATATCACGGGAGGATGCAATATTTAGAGAATAAGTCGTTGCTAAACGATTATCATTAAAAACAAAGGGATTAGCAATTGAAGTCTGGGCATCTATTAAGTTAGCTACAGATGCAATAGCTCCGATGATGAGATAAAGTCTTTTTGTAAAGAATTTTGTAATCATGAATTTTGTTGTTTTTGAATATTTAATTGTAAAGTCAATATTTAGCTTTTGCATTTATTGATTTTTTTTCTACGATTTCTGTATCTATCTTTTTATATTAATTCTAAAATATATGTTAAATAAAATAAATTTAACATTGCTTCATCAAACACAATTCTATGCCAATTATTATATATACATATATTTTTAAAAATTATTCGTGACATGCTATATTGAAGTTAAATTATTTTTTAATATCCAGATTCTCACCCTAAATAATTGAAAATCAATTATTTATAAATTTCATTATTGACATAATAAAATAAAATACATTTAAATTTATGGCATATTGTCGAAAATATAATTTCAATTATATTTTCAATTTTTCTAATTCAAAATTTTCTTAACCATACCCCCCTCAGTATATGCCCTCGTTTGGTCAAAATCTCA
>JANLRG010000195.1:0-42304 GCA_031361545.1 Bacteroidota bacterium | reverse complement strand
TGGTTCAGGTGGCGATTACCCCGATATCATTCAAACGAAAGATGGCAATCTGCTCTTTTATTTTGGTTATGGCTTTCCAACTACGAATCTCACATGGGACTACCGACTCTACTTCTATAAAATGGATTTGAACGGCGATACCTTGTTTACAAAAAATTATTACTATCAAAGGCTGGATCAGAATATTATTTATCAGATTCAATTGAATGAATTGGCCGATAGCAGTATTATTTTTTCTTGTAATGAAATTGTAATGAAATTGAATTCATCTTTGGACTCTCTAAAAACAATTTCAATTGGGGAAAATATATATTTGGTGAACAAATTAAAGTCAGATTCAGAAATTGTAATTCAACATCACATAATGTCGGGTAGCATTGACTCTGTATTACAAGTAGTTTATTCAAAAAATTTAGATTCCTTGCGCTTACTCTTTCCAAACAATTCAGCATTTTATCATAATTTTTCAACTGATTGGTGGCTTGTCGGCGCAGGACAATACAATGATACAACTTTTATTAACATGTTGCTTAAGAACGATGTCACGAATGATTCAGTCGCCTTTGTCAGATTTGACTCAAATTTAAATTCATATTGGATTCGCTATTTTGTTTTTCCACACCAATCCATTGCAACGCAATATTGGGAAATGAATAGTGGAACTATCACCTATTGGGGTTCTAAACTCGACCTGACTTTCAATGGAAACGATTCTGCATTCTTCTATCGCTTGAACATTAATACCGGCGACTCCTTACAATTCAAAACATTTGTAGCTAAAAATATTTATAGAGGAACACAATTGCGCGATTTAAAATATTGCTCCGAAGGATATCTTATATCCGGCTGGGCGAAGGCTGATACCACCGGACAGGAATCGTATTTTGCTGTGTTAGATACTTTGGGCAATGTAACTACTTCTATTCCCAAAGTTGACACTTATCCTATGCAAGTGTTTAGTAATCCGACTACGAATATTTTTAGTGTAGAAATTCAAGGCGAAAAACAATTTCAATATATTTTGACCGATGCTGCCGGTAGAATATTGGAAAGCAAAAAAGGAAAAGGCAAAATGGATTTTGATCTTGGAAATTACAGCGCCGGAAATTATTTTTTATCTGTCACTGGCGATCAAGTAAAAAGGTCGGTGATGATTATTAAGCAGTGATGAGAGTTTAGATAATTACTATGAAACATTTAGCGCTAAATAAATTTCGATGTTTTAAAATGAGAATTTCGACATAAAAATCTTGCAGAAAAAAATTCACTTTGATTCCACTGAAGCAATCAAGATGCTAATAATTTTATTTTGTAGTGTAATTGGTTTCGACTTCTTCGTCAAAAAATATAGCCTTATAATTTCTTGAATGGGGTAATTATTTCGACCGAATAAATTGTCCATAAATCTTCAATCTCACAAACCACAAAAAAAAGGAGAATAGCCTAAACTATTCTCCTTTTTTATTTCCTTTATTTATCCTTAAGCTTCGCCAGGTAAATTAGAGGCTTTTGTTTCTGTGAACGGAACCGTTTGTGGAATAAAATCATCATCGGCATTTGGCTTTCCGTAATCGTATGGCCAACGATAAACTGTAGGAAGTTCTCCCGGCCAGTTACCATGCAAGTGCTCTACCGGTGCTGTCCACTCAATTGTATTCGACTTCCATGGGTTCTGTACCGATTTCTTTCCTCTAAACATACTGTAGAAGAAGTTAAACACAAATATTAATTGCGCTAGTCCTCCCATAATGGCAAACACAGATATCAAGGCATTAATATTTAATGCTGCATTAAATCCTTCGTAAGCAGTATATGCATAATAACGACGTGGCGCTCCTGACAATCCTACAAAGTGCATTGGGAAGAATGTTCCGTACACTGCTACAATCGTCAACCAAAAATGTAAATAGCCAAGACGTTTATTCATCATTCGCCCAAACATTCTTGGGAACCAATGATAAACTCCGGCAAACATTCCGAAGATTGCCGAACTACCCATTACAATGTGGAAGTGAGCAACAACAAAATAAGTATCGTGTAAATTAATATCTAACGCTGAATCACCTAATATAATTCCTGTTAATCCACCGGAGATAAAGAATGAAACTAAACCGATTGCAAATAACATGGCCGGCGATAAAACAATATTCGCCTTCCACAAAGTTGCTAAATAGTTAAACACTTTTACAGCAGATGGAATCGCAACCAAAAGTGTTGTGAAAACGAAAACCGATCCTAAGAATGGATTCATTCCGGTAATAAACATGTGATGCCCCCAAACGACGAACGATAAAAAGGCAATCACTAACATGGAACCAATCATTGCTTTGTAACCAAAGATTGGCTTACGTGCTTGTGTAGAGATAACTTCTGAGGCTAATCCTAAGGCTGGTAGAAGTACAATATATACTTCCGGGTGACCTAAGAACCAGAATAAATGTTGAAATAATACTGGACTACCACCCGTGTTGTGCAAAGGTGCTCCATTGATAAAGATATCTGACAAGAAAAAACTTGTTCCAAAGCTTCTGTCGAATAACAATAATAATGCTGCTGCAAACAATACAGGGAATGAAAGAATACCAAGTATCGCAGTAATTAAGAATGCCCAGATTGTTAAAGGCAAACGAGTCATACTCATTCCTTTTGTACGAAGGTTCAATACAGTTACTACGTAGTTGATACCACCTAATAAAGCCGAAGCAATGAACATCACCATACTAATTAACCACAGTGTCATTCCCAATCCCGAACCCGGAATAGCTTGTGGTAAAGCACTTAATGGTGGATAAATTGTCCAACCTGCTGATGCGGGTCCTGCTTCTACAAAAAGTGATGCTGTCATAATTGTACATGAAGCAAAGAAGAACCAGTATGAAAGCATATTTAAAAATCCTGAAGCCATATCTCGAGCTCCAATCTGGAATGGTATCAATAGGTTGCTAAATGTTCCTGACAAACCTCCTGTAAGTACAAAGAACACCATGATTGTTCCATGGATCGTAACCAAAGCCAAGTAAAAACTCGGATCTAGTTTTCCACCTTTTCCCCAATGACCTACTAACGATTCAATAATCGGAAATTTCTGATCGGGCCATCCTAATTGAAGACGGAAGATCAGCGACATTATCATTGCAAGAACTGCCATGAAAATTGCCGTTACTAAGAATTGTTTGGAGATCATCTTATGATCCTTGCTGAACACGTATTTTGTCCAGAAAGTATCGTGATGTTCGTGGTGATCGTGATCACCGTGAGCATCTACATTATGATCGTTAGAATGAGTTGACATCAGACCTAATTTTTATTACAGGGGTAAAAAACTCTTTATTATAATTCTGCCTTGAGGCATTAATTTCTACTTACTTGCTACTATTTTTGTTTTCACTGAAACACTTTCAGCCGATTTAGCTGAATCTGTTCCGGCTGCTGGAGCAATTGCTTCTGGGCGAGCAAACACATATGTTTGTGTTGCATACCATTTTTTAAAATCTGCTTCGCTTTCTATGATTAATTTCATTCTCATATTATAATGTGCTACTCCGCATATTTTATTACACAACAAAATGTATTCGAATTTTGGATCATTCGTAATCATTTTCATAGAGTCTGTAGTAATCGTTGGCTCTAAATAAAATACTGTTGTCATGCCGGGAACACAATTCATCTGCGCTCTTAAGTGTGGAAAATAAGCACTATGAATTACATCTCGTGAGTGAAACTTAAAGCTGATCTTAGATCCAACCGGCAAGTGTAATTCACGCGTAATCTTATCATCTTTTCCGAATGTATCCAACGAATCAACTCCTAATGGATTATCATCTGTGATCAATTTATAATTCGATCGAGCCAACTTATTATCTTCTCCTGAATAACGTGCCGTCCAGTCAAATTGTTTTCCATAAACTTCGATTACCATTGCCTCTGCAGGTGCAGGATTCGTAATGCTTATCCATAATTTTAATCCGTAAACAATTAATCCCATTAATACAACTGCCGGTATTACTGTCCACCAGAATTCTAATTTATGATTGTCCGGTTGAAATAACGCCTTCTCCCCTTTTTTGTGTTGGTATTTCCAAGCATAATAGAAAAGTAAAAACTGAGTAATAAAGAATACTACAATGATCAACATGAAGTTCTGATACAAATATGCATCCGTTAACACTCCATGCTTCGAAGCTGCAACAGGTAACAAGTATTTTTTTGCATCGATCGTAAAATAGATCATACCTGCAAAGCCAAGTATTAGAAAAGCTATTGCTCCTCGGCCATTCATTTTGTTATCCTGCTCGTTGATTACATCTTCTTCATCACCACGCAGATCGCGGACTAGCTCCAATACTCGCATCAGTCTCCAACCGGTAATTAATGCCAGTGCAATTGTCAGGAGAGTTAATAAATTTATCATGGATGATATTTTCTTTTTACGATAATAATATGCTTAATAATTTTTTATTTAAATGTGGTGATGTAACGTTTCCGGTAACATCGGGTGATTTTTAGGAACTAAAGCAGCTTTAGATAATTCTGAAAGTGTACTTAAAATAAATGCTCCTAAATATCCTATTGCTGTACCTATTTCAATAAATCCAATGTGCCAATTTTCTCCAACTGTTCCAGGCATAACCATCAAAAACACATCGATCCAATGACCCACTAAAATTATTGATCCTGCTACCCAAAGTATTCTGATCTTTCTCTTTGCATCGCGTGTCATCAAGATAAAAAACGGAGCAATGAAATTCACGAAGAAATTACCAATCCATAATGAGCGGAATAATCTCCAACGTGTCTGATAATAAACTACCTCTTCCGGTAAGTTCGCATACCAAATCAACATAAACTGTGAAAACCATAAGTAGGTCCAGAAAATTGAAAATGCAAACATAAATTTACCTACATCGTGAAGGTGACTTTCTGAGACATGATCCATATACCCTTTGCTTCTCAAATACAATATAAACATCGCCATCATTGCTAATCCACTTACGAATAGTCCTGCAAATGTGTACCATCCAAATAATGTAGAGAACCAATGTGCATCTATACTCATTAATAAATCCCATGCTGCCATTGATGATGTCACAGCAAAAAATACTAAAAAGATTGCCGACAAAGTTACACTGCGCTTGTAATGTACAATGTCGCCATCTTTATCTTCTTGTAAAGAGTGACGACGTAAAAAATAAGTGAATGAAACCCAAATTACACCATACAACACTAGACGAATCATGAAAAACGGAATATTCAAAAATCCCGTTTTGCCGGCAAGTACCATGTCAAATGCTGCATTGTTTGGGTCGCTTAATTGTGAAACTGTATTATGCGTCCAGTGATATAGGTCGTGATGTCCGAATATAAAAATCAAAATCATCGCTGTCATTCCATACTTCAAAAATCCACCCATTGCTTCAGGTACTCTTTTAATACCTACTGCCCAACCTGCTTGTGCAGCATAGTTGAACGCAATAAAGAATGTTCCTGCTAATGCTATAGCAGTGAAGTAAAAATTGTTTTGTAGTAAAACCGCCCAGGCACGCGTTTTATCTGTCATGAAGCCCATGATGATTGCAACAATTCCTATTGCTATCATGATCATTGGGATCATCTTATTGTTCCGGGTAAGCTCGTATTTTCTGTCCATTTTCTAGAACGTTGAATCTAATTACATTTTTTTTGTAGGAGCAGCAGTCTTTGACGAATCGGCTGTTGCTGTTAAAATTTGACTTGCAGGATTCTGCAATGTCTGCACATACATAATGATCTTCCATCGTTGTGTAGGTGTTACTTGCGATGAGTGTGATCCCATCATGTTCTTTCCGTATGTTATCGTATGAAACATCTTTCCTTCCGGTAGATCTTTCAAAGTTCCATCGTATGCCGGCGGTTTTGGCCCGTTATTCATTGCTACCGGTCCATCTCCTTTTCCCGCATCACCATGGCAGTGTCGACAATAATTAGTGTACAATCTTTTACCTTCTACCATGTTCTCCTCGTTTTTCACTAAAGGATTATGAACACTTTTACCGGCTTCTTCATATCCTTCCGGAGTATTTGGAAGTGCATAAGGCAACCGATCGAAATCAGTGTAAACAACATCGCCTCTTGCAATAGTTCCATTTACCGGTTGACGGTCTGTGGTACTATCGGCAAAATTCGGATTGGATGAATTGGTTTCATAACCTACGGAATTGTACATGTCGGGCATGTACTCATAGCCGGGCTTTTTTGGGTCGTCGTTCGTACACGATGCTAATTGAGCAACGGCACCAAATGACAATATGATTGATAATATTTTTCTCATTGATATACTCAGCTAAATTGCAATGAATTTAATAATACTTCTGATGCACCTTCTGTTTTAATCATCGATACAACTTCGTTCATTTTATTTTCGTCTTTCACATCTACGTGAAGCACAAATTTGTCGTCGGTAATTCGTGGATGAGGCATAGCAGGAACTACTCCCGGAAGTAATTTACTTCTAAGTAAAAACGTTAGTGCCATTCCATGTGCTGCACAGAAAACCGTTAACTCAAATGTTACCGGAATAAATGCCGGCAAGTTCATATAGAACATAAAGTTTGGCTTTCCTCCAATATTAATTGGCCAATCGTGTATCATCATATACCACGTCATCCATAATGCAAAGGATGTTCCTGATATTCCAAATAGGAACGATGCTATTGAGATACGTGTACGAGGTATATCTAACAAAGGCTCAATTCCGTGAATAGGAAATGGACTTTGAACGTCTTTACATACTACTCCTTTTTCTTTCAATTTGGGAATGGCAAGCATTAATGCTTCCTCATCGTCGAATATCCCGTAGATTCTTTTTGCCATATCAGAGTATACCTTTTTTCTTATACTGATTACCCGTTTTCTTCAAGATCGATTTTAACTCTGCTAGAGCAATAACCGGGAAGAGACGAGAGAACGTAAGGAAGAGTACGAAGAACAATCCAATTGTTCCTACGAAAATTCCTACTTCTATAAATGTCGGTGAATACATTACCCAACTTGATGGTAGATAATCTCTATGTAATGATGTTACGATAATTACGAATCGCTCAAACCACATTCCAATATTAACAAAAATCGAAATGATGAATGTTGCCATAATACTCGTACGTATTTTTTTAAACCAAAAAAGCTGCGGCGTCACTACGTTACAGGTCATCATACTCCAGTATGCCCACCAGTATGGTCCAAAGGCTCTATTCATAAACGCATAACTTTCGTATTGACTTCCGGAATACCACGCCATGAAAAACTCAGTGATGTAAGCAACACCTACTATAGATCCGGTTAATATGATAACCTTATTCATTAACTCGATGTGCTGAAGTGTGATGTATTCTTGCAGGCCTAATACTTTACGCGCAATGATCATTAATGTTAATACCATCGCAAATCCGGAGAAGATAGCTCCCGCAACAAAGTATGGTGGAAAGATTGTTGTATGCCATCCCGGAACTATAGACGTGGCAAAGTCGAAAGAGACAATCGTGTGAACCGAAAGTACGAGTGGTGTTGATAATCCTGCCAGCACCAGCGACACCTCTTCAAATCGGTGCCAGTCGCGAGCTGTTCCTTTCCAACCGAAAGAAATTATTCCATAAATGAAACGCTTTGTCGGATCTACGCAACGATCTCTAATAGTAGCTAAATCAGGAAGTAATCCTAAATACCAAAATACTAATGATACCGAGAAGTATGTCGAGATCGCAAATACGTCCCATAACAATGGTGAGTTAAAGTTTACCCATAGCGATCCAAATTGATTTGCCAATGGTAACATCCAATAGTCTAACCAAGGACGACCGGTGTGAAACAATGGAAACAATCCTGCACATATTACGGCAAAGATCGTCATGGCTTCGGCCGAACGGTTGATCGACATTCTCCAACGCTGACGGAACAATAACAAGATCGCAGAGATCAACGTTCCGGCGTGACCGATACCGATCCACCAAACGAAGTTGGTTATATCCCAAGCCCATCCAACTGTTTTGTTGGCTCCCCAAGATCCTATTCCGTTACCTATTGTATAAGCTAAGCAAGTCATTCCCCAAATCATCGCTACAAAAGCGATGATGAAAGAAATCCACCAATACTTATTTGCTTTGCCTTCAATCGGACGACAGATATCTTCTGTCATCTGATGGTAGGTTTTCTTTCCGAGAATTAAGGGGTCCCGGACAACCGCTTCATGATTACCGCTCATGATCTATTATTAGTCAAGCTAAAACTGTTACTCAATTATGATTCTTTTCCTTCTTCTACATTACGAACTTTCGTATTGTAAAATACATTTGGTTGTACATCTAGTTCTTCCAAAAGATGATAACTCCGCTCTTCAGGCTTCCACATTTTATTCAACCCACTATCGCTCACTTTATAATCTCCAAAAGTGATTGCATTCGTAGGACATGTCTGCGCGCAAGCTGTATTTACTTCGCCATCTTTTACCGGGCGACCTGCTTTCTTTGCATTCAATTTACCTTCTTGAATACGTTGAACACACATCGAACATTTTTCCATTACTCCGCGTGAACGAACAACCACATCCGGATTCAAAACCATTTTACCTAAATCGTTATTAGTGTTGAAATCGAATTTCGGATTGTCGTTATAACGGAACCAGTTAAAACGACGAACTTTATACGGACAGTTATTTGCACAGTAACGAGTACCAACACAACGATTGTATGTCATTTGATTTAATCCTTCTGAACTATGGCTCGTCGCAATTACCGGACAAACTGTTTCACAAGGTGCGTGATTACAATGCTGACACATTACCGGCTGAAATACCACTTTCGGCATATCGCTCGGTATCTCCATCTTCTTGATGTCACCTTTTTCAAATTCTTTTGGATCTGCATCACTGCTGTAGTAACGATCAATGCGCATCCAGTGCATTTCACGACTGCGCATTACTTCATCTTTTCCAACAACTGAAACGTTATTCTCAGCTGTACATGCAACTACACATGCTCCACAACCAATACAACTGTTTAAGTCGATCGACATTCCCCAATGGTGATTTCCGAATTCGTGCTCATTCCAAAGTGTAACTTCAGTTGCCGTTTTCTTCTTAATATCTTTTCCAACCTTTACCTCGAAAAGTTCTTCTTCGTTACCGGCATTTGGTTTTTTAATAAACTCTTCTAATGTTGTCTCCTTTACAATTGCACGACCCATCATTGTATGATGTGTTTGTGTTGCAGCAAATTTGTAATCTTCTTCTACTGTTTTTGAAATTTCAACAGGTGATGAATACGACAATGCACTTCCTGAAAGTGTTACAAATGGATAAGCGTTTGTTCCAATCTTGTCTGCCGTCTTTCCTGCTCCCACTCTTCCATAGCCAAAAGCTAATGAAACTGTGCCGGGTGTTTGTCCCGGTTGTATTACGATTGGAATATTTGCACTTGTACTACCGTTCTTTACTGAAACGATATTTCCTTGTGCCCATCCTTTTTCACGCGCATCTTTTGGAGATACAGCTAAATAATTATCCCAAGTAATTTTAGAAATAGGATCCGGTAATTCTTGTAACCAAGGATTATTCGACTGTGCTCCGTTTCCTAAACCTGTTTTTTCATAAACAACTAATTCAAATGCTCCGCTTGTTGAAGCTGTTGGTGCAGTTAATGAAGCCTTAGATGTAAATTTAGATGGCATCATTGAAGCTCCTTCCAATACTCCATCTTGTAAAAACTTCTCCCATGTTAATCCCATCGGTAGTTTCGATACCCATCCTGCTTTCATGTAATCGTGGAAGTCGGCCGGTGTACCTGCCCAAGCTAAAATGCTTTCCTGGAACTGACGTGTGCTGAATAATGGCGAAATTGTTGGTTGAGAAATTGAATACATTCCCTTCTTTGGTTCTGCATCATTCCAACTTTCTAATGGATGATGATCAGGACAAATAAACTGACAAGCAGCACCTGTTTCATCTGCACGGTCACCGAAAGAAACAGAAAGTTCCATTTTCTTTAAGCTCTCTGCAAATGCTTTTCCGTTTGGAAGTGTATAAGTGGGATTCGCATTGTAAATAAACAATGCCGCTACTTCTCCTTTATTTATTTCATCAAGAAGCATTGCAAGTTCTGCATCGTTTCCTTGACGTAAATTACATGTTGTGTTTAAATCAATTGTTGTTCCGTAACTATCAAGCAACACATTCATCGCATTTACGATGTTTTGAATTGCAAGATCATTTATTCCACATACCACTAACGATTTTCCTTTGTTAGAAAGAAGTGATTCTGCAACAGCTTCAATTTTCTTTTGATTTTCACCTTCTAAACTTCCTCCGCTAACAGAACTCGCTCCAGTCTTTGATGCAATCGCATTGTATAAAGCTGTTACCATTGCTCCTTGCTGAGATGGCTTCATTCCAATACGAACATCGGCATTACTTCCTGTTACCGACAATGCAGCTTCCAATTGAAAATGCTTCGACATTTCTTTTTTACCGCCATCCAGTTTACGTGTCTCAGCATATTGTGCCGAGTATTCAATTGGAGAAATTCCGTTTACAAGAAAATCTGATTCAATACCAACAATCACATTTGCTTTGTTAAAAGCATACGATGGAATTCCGTTTACTCCAAAACTATCCATATTCGACTGGCGAATGGCTGAACAAGAAATTGAATCGTACTGTATATGTTTTGTTGTAGGATATTTTTTTGAGAAATCACCAATCGCTCTTAACGTAGACGGACTGATAACCGTTGAAGAAAGAATTCTGATCTTCCCACCTTTAGCTGCAATCGCCGAAAGTTTTTCACCGATCGATTTATCTACATCTTGCCATGTTGCCGGACTTCCGCCCATCATTGGTCCTCGTAAACGAACGTTATCATAAAGAGAAAGTACAGCTGCTTGAACTCGTGCATTTACTTTTCCTTTGTTGATCGAACTTAGTTTGTTTCCTTCAATCTTGATCGGACGACCTTCGCGCGTCTTTACTACGATACTTGAATAATCATATCCATCAAAATAAGATGATGCATAATAATTGGCTATGCCCGGAGTTATTTGATCAGGACGAACCAAGTATGGAATCGTTTTGCGAACCGGTGCCTCACATGCAGCCAATGATGCCGCAGCAACACTGAATCCTAAAAATTTTAGGAAGTCACGACGTGGTGTAACAGTTACGTCTTCTGCTTTTTTGTTGATGAGCTCATCAATCGGAAGAGGTTCGTAAAACTCGTTGTTTTTCAAACGTACAAACTCGGCATCATTGCTAAGTTCTTCTACGCCTTTCCAGTATTTTTTTTCCATTGTAGGAGCTTAATGCTAATTCTTTACTGTTTTTTTTTGATCTAATTAATAGTGACAACGAGCACACTCAGTACCACCGATGTCTTTTACGGTAAATACAGAGTCCATCGGATGTTTCGCTACTAAATCTTTATGTAATTGATCGTAATATCCATTGCCCGCCATTTTAACCGGCGTTTGTCTGTGACAATCTATACACCATCCCATTGTAAGCGGTGAATATTGACTGGCAACTGTCATACTATCTTGAATTGGTCCATGACAAGTTTGACACTCAATTTTTCCTACAACATAATGTTGTGAGTGATTGAAGTATGCAAAATCAGGAAGGTTGTGTACACGAACCCACTGTAATGGCTTTTGATTTGGTCCGTATGTTCCTTTATCAGGATCATAGTCTAATGCTTTGTAAATCTTTGCGATTTCTTCTGTTCCCGTTTCAGGTCCTTTGCGCACATATTTATGACAATTCATACATACATTTGCTGAAGGTATTCCGGCAACTTTACCACGTTCTGCTCCGCTATGGCAATAAATACAAGCGATTTGAAGTTTTCCTGCGTGAAGTTTATGCGAATATTTTATTGGTTGATCTGGTGTATACCCTTGTGCTAGTCCGATCGACTGTAAAGCATACCAACCTTTTACACTACCGATTAATGTAAGTCCTATTAAAATAAGTGCAATCAGTTTTTTATTGTGACGAATCCATTCGCGGTTTCGAACTTTAGTGGTAACAGGAAGTGGCTCCGGCTCATTATTTTTTGTTCGAACTGCTTTAGCAAGCGTCTCTTGTACTCTGCGTAATACACCACTCAGTAAATATAAAACAACTGCTGCTATTAAAATGTATGGCCAAATTGGCTTCGACTCACCTTCCGGCGACCCACTATCAACCGGCGTCTTCACTACTGCATCCGGCTTTTCTGCTTCCGTTTTTACATAAGCAAGTATCGCTTTGATTTCATCATCCTTCAAACTGAAAGACGTCATTGCCGTTTTGTTATAGTCGTTGTACAACTTAACTGCATATTCATCACCGCTCTTAATAACTGCCTGTGAGTTCTTTACCCACTTTAACAGCCATTCTTCCGAACGACGTTGTTCAATACCTTTCAGTGCAGGTCCTATGACCTTTTCTTTCACGGCGTGACAGGTAGTACAGTTTGCGTTAAATAAGGCAGCTCCATCTTGCGCAAGGGCAACGCTTCCATTAAATAATGTCAGAAAGCAGATAGAGATTATAAAAGCAAAGTACCGGGTGTTGTAAGGGTGACTCATGTTATTTTTGTTAGTCCGTCTTCAAAACGGAGGAATATTGTTTGAAAAATGAAATGAACGACGGGCAAGGTCATTAAAATGTCAGTTTTTTCGAACGGGTGCAAATTTATTACAATCAATAACTCCTAAAAGTTTTTCATAAAAAAAATATAAAATTATTACCTCAAGATATCAACACCTTAGCTATGGTTGGTGGTAAGTTCGGTGAAACTGACTAATATTTAACGACTTCTGAAGGCGTTTTTGCCAGATTTGAGTTAAACCGAATTTGTTAAAAAATGCCTAGTTAAGAATGATTCTAAATTAAATAGCCTTAAGTGCGTATATTATTGGTCGAGACGGACTCGCATCGTTGTCGAAAGCAGCAAATTGAAGGTCCAAAAGATAAAAACCGTCGCTTATTTTATCCTCAACATACATTAATTCGGTAATCGTACATTCCGTTCTAGGACTTTCAGGATAATTCCAAAAGGCGTGATGTGCCGACAATTTCCCTCCATCTTCTTCACGATCTATACTCGGTAAGTCCAACAACACATGTTGGATATTATTCAATCTCAAATAATCAGCGGCTTCTTTTGCCATGTATGCCGGATTTGTTCCTGAATATTGACGTATTTTTTTTTCAATCGAATTGGGCAAAGTTCTAATTATCAATGCTTCTATATTTACCAAATCAATTTCTTTTAATTGATTCAATGTGATTACGAAATCGCCGCCAATTTTTTCAGGATCAAGAGTAATTAACCGTGAGGTGAAAAAAGTTCTCATTAATGCAGTACGTATCGGGTAATTGTTTTTAGAAATGTGACCGACTGTTTCCGTGTGTGTACCATTGCCATGGGGATTAATCGTTATGGTATTGACATTACAGGCGCCGCCTTTTGAAACATCTCCAATAAAAGTTCCCATAGAAAATGGAATGTAGGTAACCGGACCAAGATAAAATGCATTTACATTTTCTTTATCGGCCATAATCGGAATAGAAAGGTCGATTGGCTTTGCGAGGTCCAATTCGTAATTCTTTTCATTAATAGTTATTTTAGCTAGCATCGGTTTTATAATGAAAATAAACTGGCAAAGAAATAAGCTGCAGCTGCTGCAAGCACACCAATCATTGTTGTTCTAAAACCTCCCTTAATAGGATCTTGACCGGTAACTTTGCTTTTAAAATATCCAAAGAACATCAGACATATCACTGTGATAATGGCTGAATAAATTAAACCCATGTGTGGAGTGTCGGTAAAGATATACGCCGTTAACGGAACAATACCTCCTACGATATACGCTACGCCAATGTTCCTGGCGCTCAACCTTGCTCTATTGATGTCGGGCTTCTCTAAACCTAATTCGAAGCGCATCATAAAATCTACCCACTTATCTTTGTCTTTCTCCATTTCCGTCATGATCAATTCTTGGGAATTGGGAGATAATCCATAGTTCGCAAAGATTTCCTTCACCTCATTGCGTTCAGTTTCATAATGCGTAACCAACTCTTCGTATTCACGCTTCAATTCTGAATCGTAATGCTCAATTTCTGTTTTCCCTGCTAAATATCCTCCAAGTCCCATCGCTATTGATCCGGCAATTATTTCTGCAAAGCCTGCTGTAAGAATAATCGAATTGGAGCTCACCGCTCCGCTTAATCCGGCCGCTAAAGCAAATGGCACCGTTAGGCCATCTGACATCCCGATAACAATATCGCGGATGGTTTGTGACTGCTCAAAATGTTCTTCGTTGTGATGATGGTGGTGAGGAGTTGATGTTGTACTTTGCATCGAATTAAAGTATTAAAATATTTCCCAAAGTAAAGGAATTTGTTCCATCCATATGAACGATTTATGTGTTTATCTTGATAATAATTCAACAACACGTGTCGACCCACACGTAGTTGATGCAATACTTCCATATTTTACTTCCGACTACGGAAATGCTGCTAGTCGTTCTCACTCCTTTGGTTGGATTGCCGATGAAGCCGTGAAAAGATCAAGAAAAAATTTAGCTGAATTTATTAATGTAGAGGAAAACGAGATCATTTTTACTTCAGGCGCTACAGAATCGATTAACCTTGCCATCAAAGGTGTTGCAGAGGCATATCACTCAAAAGGAAAACACATTATAACCATTTCTACCGAACACAAGGCTGTTTTAGACACATGTGCGCATCTCGAAAAAACAGGTTTTGAGATTACGCTACTTCCGGTACTTGAAGATGGAATGATCGATTTACAATTGTTAGAAAAATCGATTCGTAACGATACTCTTTTAGTTTGTGCCATGTTAGCAAATAATGAAACGGGCGTTATTCATCCGATAGATCAAATCGCTGCAATTGTACATTCAAAAAACTCGTTGCTCTTTTGTGATGCAACACAAGGCGGAGGAAAACTTCGCATCGACATGTACGATTTAAAAGCTGATCTTCTTTGTTTATCGGCTCACAAAATGTATGGCCCAAAAGGTGTTGGATTACTTTATGTAAAAAGAAAAAATCCGAGAGTTACACTCATCGGACAAATAGATGGTGGGGGTCACGAACGCGGACTGAGAAGTGGAACACTCAATGTGCCGGGCATTGTAGGCTTTGCAAAAGCAGCGCAACTTTGTAAAGATGAGCTAATGGAAATAAACGGCACCATTTCCATTCTACGTACACGTCTCGAACAAGCCATGTGCGATATGGGAGCTTCCGTTAATGGAAATATAAAAAATAGATTACCGAATACCAGCAATATAAACTTTCATGACATCAAAGCGGAGGAATTAATAAAAGCACTTCCGAATTTAGCAATGGCAATGGGAAGCGCTTGTTCATCGGCATTGCCTGAACCTTCGCATGTTCTAACGGCTATGGGACTAACTAAAACTCAAGCCTATTCTTCCATCCGTTTTTCACTTGGACGATTTACCACCGGAGAAGAAATCGAATTTGCAATTGCTGAACTGGAAAGGGAAGTAGGAAGTAAGAAGTAAGAAGTAAGAAGTAAGAAGTAAGAAGTAAGAAGTAAGAAGTAAGAAGTAAGAAGTAAGAAGTAAGAAGTAAGAAGTAAGAAGTAAGAAAGGTCAAGGGTAAAAGGTCAAGGGTCTTTTTTTTCTTACTTATTTCTAATCACAACTTTCGAATTACGAATTACGATTATCAACCTTCGAATTACGAATTACGATTATCAACTTTCGAATTACGAATTACGATTATCAACCTTTGAATTACGATATATATTCTGCGGGAGTCTGCGGTTTCTGCGGGAGTCAAAAAGTTTTCACCTATAGTAACCGCAGATATTCGCAGAAAAAATTTGTAGAAATAAAACAACTTGAATCAATTTTCGAATTACAAATTTCGATTCTCAATCTAATTCTCAAATTACGAATTACGATTCTCGATCTTCGATTTTCAATTTTCAAACCATTAAAACAAGTTTTTCAATCCTCCGAGAACTCCACTTATTCCTTCTCCGCCAGACAAACTACCAATGATTCCTTGCAAATCAAAACTCTTGTCGTTCGGATCGTTCGTCTTTTTTACAAGTGAGCTCATCACGTTTGGTATAAGATTAGAAACAATTCCACTTGCTTGCTCCGAGCTGATTCCGAATTTACTCATTAACTTTTGAGCCACGCTACTACTCATAGATGAAATCATTGGGTTGTTTTTTACATCACCTCCGCTAAACATTTCACTGATGGAACTTAATCCGCCACCGGCCATAGCAGTTTTAAGGTGATCCATAATTCCACTTGTTGCTTCAGAAATTGCAGCATCATTTTTTTCATTAGGAATAGCAGGATTATCAATAATTGCACTACCTGCATTTTCCTTTACAAGATTTAAGAGATTTTCTAACATAGCATTTGTTTTTAAAAGTGTGTGACCTCTAATATACGAATAAAATTAATTTCAACTTTCAATCATGGTTTAGATTAAACATTTTATTTTTTATTAAATAAAAAATAACACTAATTTATATCGCAAGATTGTCTATCAATCGAATCTCTCCACAAAAAACCGCAGCAAACACTCTTGCATTTTTCATTTCTATACTGTTTAGCTTTTGCATGGTATTCGAATCTGCTATTTCCAAATATTCAACTTTAAATACTTCAGTCGAATTAATTTGTTCAATGGCTTCTTTCACCACAACATCAACACCTTTCGTTTGCCAATTTTCTTTTACAAATTGTAACGCCCTATAAATACACGATGCCATTTCCCTTTCTTGCGTACTAAGTCGCAGGTTTCGAGAACTCATTGCCAACCCATTTTTTTCTCTTTTTGTTTCACATCCGATTATCTCAACAGAGTAATTCAACATCGATGTCATTTTTCTGATTACTGCTAGTTGCTGAAAATCTTTCTCTCCAAAATAAGCTGCATCGGGCATAACAATGTCGAACAAACGAGAAACCACCTGAACTACTCCATTAAAGTGACCGGGTCGATGTTCTCCCTCAAGCACTTTTTCCAAGCTTCCCAAATCGACCGACTTCCCTTCATGGAGTCCATTTTGATAAACCTCGTGTACGTCTGGCTCAAACACTACGTTGGCACCCGCATGCGAAAGCAATTGATGATCGGCTGATGGCGTTCTCGGATATTTTTTTAAATCGTCGGGATTGTTGAACTGTGTGGGATTTACAAATATGCTTACGACAACGATTGCATTTTCGGCCTTAGCTCGATTTACCAGCGATATATGCCCTTCATGAAGAGCACCCATAGTTGGCACAAAACCAATCCTTTTCCCTTTTTTTCGCTCTTGAGCTAAATATTCGACCAATTCTACTATCTTTTTGAAAACCACCATCTTTTTACAATCAAAATATAATTTAAATAATCATTAATTAAACTTTTGAGAGGATATTACAGCTAACTCTCAATTACTTACCCGTCATTCACGCGCCGAAAATAGCAGAAAATCATAGATATACAGTTAAAACCACTTGTAGATTTGAAAAACTGCTCTATATTCACTATCTTTGCATGCCAAATTTATAAATCCAATCCCAAGAATGAAGAAAGCGAAAGTTTTATTTATTTCTCAAGAAATGTCACCCTTCCTTGAGTTAACTGAAATTTCAAAGATAGCCAGATTCCTTCCACAAGGAATCCAGGAAAAGGGGAAAGAGATCAGAACGTTTATGCCACGTTTTGGACAAATCAACGAAAGAAGAAATCAGTTACACGAAGTCATTCGTCTTTCAGGAATGAATCTGATCATCGACGATTCCGACCACCCGCTAATTATTAAAGTTGCTTCCATACAAAGTGCGCGTATGCAAGTTTATTTTATTGATAACGAAGAGTATTTTCAACGCAAAACAATTTTTCACGACACTAAGAAGAAGTTCCACAAAGACAACGAAGACCGTATGGTTTTTTTCTGTCGCGGCGTTCTCGAAACTGTTAAGAAACTAGGTTGGGCTCCTGATGTAATTCATTGCCATGGTTGGATGACTTCACTTATCCCTTACTTTATCAAAACCGGCTATAAAGACGATCCGATGTTTAAAAACAGTCGTGTCGTTTATTCATCTTACAGCCATGATATGGAAGAAACGATGACTCCCGATTTAACGAAGAAGTTAAAAATGGATGGAGTTACACCCGACGACGCTAAACTTTACAAAGACCCAACAATGGTTAATGTACATTTGGCAGCAATGAAGCTGGCCGATGGAATTATCAAAGGCGATGATGTAAAAAATACTACACTTGACAATTACTTAAAGAAAGCCGGCAAACCGGTATTAAACTTTCAATCATTCGAAGACGAAGGCGCATTTGTTGCTGCTTGTTCCGATTTTTACGATGAACTTCTTGAACAAGAACCCGTTCTTGCTGACTAAACTATGAATAGATCATTCCCGGATGCCTCCCCATCCCTTGGAAAATTTGTAAATACTTCTTTACAAAATATCAAAAAGTCGACAATTAACATTTCCTCTACCATTAGGTGGAGGAAATCTTTTTTGTTACTCCCCTCACTTTTAATTGCACTTTCTTTTTGTAGCGGTTGTAAAGACGCTGATGAGATTGGCTTAGACGCTTTGCCCAATGGTGATCAATTGGGAACTGCTGTTTCTGATACTGCAACTATTGTGACTACAATTCTTCGAGAAGACTCGTTAATTGGCGATGAACTATCATCGCAACTAATTGGAAGTATTAACAGTCCAACTTTTGGACTCAGTACTGCAAATGTATATTCGCAACTGGTACTTTCTGGAACGCCTGCATTTGGTACCAACCCAATTGCCGACTCTATCGTTTTAATCTTAGCCTATAACGGTATCTACGGCGACTCAAGTCAGCAACAAACAGCAACAGTTTATCAGCTTACCGAAGACATGCATGTAGATAGTACTTATTACACATCTAAAACGTTTGCATATAACTCGACAGCTATCGGAAATGAAACATACACTCCATCTATGAAGAGTGTCGTTCTTGCCACAGACACAACTGACACTTTATCGGCACAGTTGCGAATTAAACTCAACAACTCAGTTGCGAATGACATATTAGCTCAAAGCGGCACTAGCGTTTTCACAAGCAATGATACTTGGATGACCTACTTTAAAGGAATCTATATCGCTTCAACACCAACGGCAAGTTCCGGACAGGGAGCAATTTCTTCTTTTAGCTTTTTTGCTTCAGCCGTTAAATTGTACTTTCATAACGATACTGTTCCAAAAAGTTACAGTTTTTCCCTTTCCAACGCCCGATTAAACAATTTTACTCACGACTATACAGGTACAAACATTGCCAATCAGTTAGCTGCCGGTGGAACTACCGATTCATTGGCATATGTGCAAGGAAATTCAGGAATAAAAACAAAGATTTCATTACCTTACTTGAAACATTTTAAAGACTCAGGTAGTATTGTAGTGAATAAAGCAGAATTAAAAATTACTGCTCAAAACTCAGTTCAAGGATTTTATCCGGTTCCAACAAATCTTTTGTTGACCACCGTTTCAAATACCGGAACAAACATTTTCCCTATCGACTATTACGAATCGACCGGTTATTATGGAGGAAGCTATTACAGTACCAATCGAACATACACCTTTAACATTGCACGACAGGTTCAACGAATTATTGATGGAACCAACAACAGTACAGACTTTTATCTTGTTGTAGCAGGTGCAGGTGTAACTTCGAATGGAGTTGTGATTGGAAGTAGTTCGAATGCTGATTACCGCTTAAAGTTCACACTCTATTACACCAAAATAAATTAATACACTATGTGCGGAATTGTTGCTTACATCGGTCACCGTGACGTATACCCGATACTTATCAAAGGACTTCAACGTCTTGAATATCGCGGTTACGACAGTGCCGGCATTGCCATCCTGAACGGCAGTTTAAAAGTTTATAAAAAAGCAGGAAAAGTTAGTGATCTGAACGATTATGTAAAAGGTAAAGATGTTTCCGGAACAATTGGAATGGGCCATACACGTTGGGCAACTCACGGAGAGCCAAACGACCGTAACGCTCACCCACACTATTCTCAGTCAGGGAAATTTGCAATTATCCATAACGGCATTATCGAAAACTATTCTTCGATCAAAGCAGAATTATCAAAACGCGGTCACGAATTCAAAAGCGATACAGATACAGAGGTATTAGTGCATTTAATCGAAGACATTCACGAAAACGGAAACGTTTCTTTAGATGAAGCTGTTCGTTTAGCACTCGGTGAAGTTATTGGTGCCTATGCCATCGTCGTTTTGTCGGTCGATAATCCCAACGAATTAATTTGTGCAAGAAAAGGTAGTCCGATTGTTTTAGGAGTAGGAAAAGATAAGAACGAATATTTTGTTGCCTCAGATGCTACACCAATTATAGAATACACGAATAACGTGATCTATTTAAATGACGGTGAAGTTGCCTACATTAAGGATGGAGCGCTTATTATTAAAACCATAGAGAATCAGGTTAAGACCCCTTACATACACGAATTAGAAATAAAGCTAGAGCAGCTTGAAAAAGGCGGCTACGAACACTTTATGTTGAAAGAGATCTACGAACAGCCGCGTTCTATTTGGGACAGTATGCGAGGACGTATTGATGCGAAGAAAGGATTTCTACGTATGGGAGGTGTTTCTGAATACGAAAATAAATTCACCAATGCCAAACGTATCGTAATAATTGGTTGCGGAACATCATGGCACGCCGGTTTAGTAGCAGAATATTTAATTGAAGATCTTGCACGAATTCCAGTTGAAGTAGAATACGCCTCTGAATTTCGTTATCGGAATCCGGTGATCTATGAAGATGATATCGTGATTCCAATTTCGCAATCGGGAGAAACTGCCGATACCTTAGCAGCAATTGAACTTGCAAAATCGAAAGGCGCTACGATCTTTGGTATTTGTAATGTTGTTGGTTCATCTATTCCTCGTGCTACTCATGCTGGAGCATATACACACGCCGGACCTGAGATTGGTGTTGCCTCAACAAAAGCATTTACAGCACAGGTTACCGTTCTTACTTTGCTTGCAATTCAAATAGCTCGTCAGAGAGGAACAATTACTGATTCGCGTTTTCACCAACTGTTGAATGAATTAGAAGCTATTCCTGCAAAAGTTGAAACAGCATTGAAGACGAACGATCAACTTAAAAAACTTGCAGAGAAATTTAAAGACGCCAGTAATGCATTGTACCTTGGAAGAGGTTATGGTTTCCCTGTAGCATTGGAAGGCGCTTTGAAGCTGAAAGAAATATCATACATACATGCTGAAGGTTATCCCGCAGCTGAAATGAAGCATGGACCAATTGCATTGATAGACGATGCGATGCCGGTGGTTGTAATCGCTACAAAGAATGAAACGTATGAAAAAGTAGTAAGCAATATTCAAGAAGTAAAAGCTCGTAAAGGAGTTGTGATTGCAATAGTAACCGAGGGTGATGAAGCAGTAAAAGGCATGGCCGATTATTGCATCGAAATTCCGGAATGCGACGACGTACTTGTCCCTTTACTTTCAGTGATCCCTCTTCAATTACTTTCTTATCACATAGCAGTACTGAGAGGATGTAATGTAGATCAACCTCGAAATCTTGCCAAATCAGTAACGGTAGAGTAAATGATTTGCAATTAAACTATACATCCCTCGTCATTTAGTTGGCGGGGGATTTTTTTTGAGAAGTGAGCATGGTCAGGGGTCAATTTAGTTTGCATTTATTTACTGCTTACCAATCGGTTTTTAGGTAAGAAGTAAGAAATATGAAATATGAACGTGCGGCGTTTACTCGATTCTCGAATAACAAATTACAATTCTCGATACTCAACCGTTAGATTACGAAAATCAATCTGCAGTACTCTATCGCTTTCTGCGGAAACCGAAAATTTATCTCCCGCAGACTCCGCAGATTTTCGCAGAAAGATTTGCTGTTGTAACTTGTCGTGCATCCATTTTCGATTTTCAACCTCCAATTCTCTACTTACAACTCTCAAATTGCAATTCTCAAATTACAATTCTCGATACTCAAATTTCTAAAGTCATTCTGCGACTTTCTGCGGAAACCGAAAATTTAGCTCCCGCAGACTCCGCAGATTTTCGCAGAAAGATTTGCTGTTGTAACTTGTCGTGCATCCATTTTCGATTTTCACCTTCAATTTTCTAATTACAACTCTCAAATTGCAATTCTCGATACTCAAATTACGATAGTCAATTTCCGGATTCCGGAAAAAAATAAAGGGGTAAACATTACTATTTGCATTGTGGTTTGCTCACAAATAACCAATCACCACTCAATTAAAAGGAGTTGTTTCTGTATTAAAATTTTTCTATACATTAGTCATCTAAAATCAGAAAAATGAATTCGACTTCTAAAGGCATTATTATCTGTATTCTTCTATTCATCTCTAATGCAATTCCTACTCTTGCACAAGATACTATCAGAACGAAAGATGGTCGTTTGTCGATTGCGAAAATAACAATTGTTGGCACCGACGATGTTACTTACAAACTCTTTAACGATCAAAATGGCCCTACATTTATAACTCGCAAAAAAGATATTAATCAAATTGTTCTCCAATCAGGAACCGTTCTCGGCTATGAAGAACTGAACCGAAGATCAACAAGCCATGCCTTACCTACTTCTATTGTCAAATTAGACTCTAAAAAAAATGCACTCAAGTGGGAAGTGCTTTCAGTAGCTACCAACGATA
Organism: Bacteroidota bacterium; assembly: GCA_031361545.1. Taxonomy (GTDB): domain Bacteria; phylum Bacteroidota; class Bacteroidia; order AKYH767-A; family 2013-40CM-41-45; genus JADKIH01. The sequence goes on along the minus strand of JANLRG010000195.1, from coordinate 19,538 downwards.
TATGTTTCGGCTATGAACGCAGTCTCAACCATAATCAGTCGATCGAATTAAAAGTGGCTTACATTGGATTGGGAGACAAAACCTATGGCAGCAATTATTTATACGATAAAGCAAGTGGGTATTTCGTAAAACTGGGCTATAAATTCATCTACACAAAAAGTGGAGACAAAAACTCAATGATTGGCTCCTACATAAAACCTGAAATTTGCTACACTGAATTCAATGAAAATTTTATCAATTATAAATCGAAGTACGCCATGTTGAATTTCGGAGTTCAATCTATTCTTAGCAGTTCTTTTATTCTAGAATTCTATGCGGGAATTGGAATATCTTATAATGAAAGTGATCAAATTACTAATTTTCTATACCCCAACTATTTCGACATCGCCCGTTCGTACTATTACAGCAACTCATCAATTGAAGGGACTATTAATAAATATAGCACTTGCCTTTCAGGCGGAATGGTTTTGTCTTACCATTTCTAACAAACTTCATACTTTACACATACTATTTCCAGTTTTGAATTAATAGATTTTGTTAAATTTACCGAATCCAAAACCATATATCTTCAGTCAATGAAATCAAAAATTCTTTTAGCTGCTTGCATTTGTTTTGCAACTTCCTCTTTATTTGCTCTAAACCCTTCTAAAGAATATAAGGTGAAGCCTGAGAAATACGGCATGACCTACAAGGAAGAAAAAGTGGCAACGAAAGATGGCGCTACTTTGAATGCGTGGTTTTTTGAAACTGCCAAGAAAACCACTAACTGGGTTATTATTAGTGGAAGTGGCGAGGGGAATATGTCTGATCAAATTGAGATCGCCGGACAATTTCTTTCTGCAGGATGGAATGTTGCGATGTACGATTATCGTGGTTATGGTACGAGCAGCGATTTCGCTATCGACCCTGATACATACATTTATCCGCAATTTATTGTCGATCTTAATTCAATTGCCGACTACCTTCGCAAATCGAGAGCCATCACTAAATTTGATCTCTTCGGACAAAATATCGGCGCCGGACTTTCATTAGGTGTTGGCTGCAACCGTACAGAAACACGTAAGATTATTGCTGACGGTTCCTGGACTGGTTTAGAATTAATGAAGAAGAAACTAAAAGAGAAAAAGGGAAAAGAAGTTGTTCTTCCATTCGGCTATGATAAAAATTACGAGCCCATGTATGCCTGCGATCGTTCACGTCCAAATATTAAAGGCGTTCTATTAATCGTATCAGGACAAGACGAGTTGATCAATCCATCGGATATGAAACTTTTAAAATGTGCGACGTCCAATTACATTGTTACCAATAGCCCTTCAAACGCTGAAAATTTTTCAACAGATAAAAATCTTTACTTCGAAAAAGTGAGTAAGTTTTTGATACAGTGAAAAAACGTAATTCGAGAGTCGTGATTCGCGAGTTGTGATTTGAGAATTGTAATTTGTGAATAGAGAGTCGAAAATCGTAATTCGAAAATCGATAATGGAGAGTTGTAATTTGCGAATCGTAATTTGTGAATCGAGAGTCGATAATAGAGAGTCGATAATCGATAATCGAGAGTTGTAATTTGAGATTTGAGATTTCAAGATAATAAAAAGCAGAAAGTGAATAATCGCTTTCTGCTTTTTTATTTATAACGTCTTACTAAATATGACGAAAGCTTTTATTTAAAAGAATCACACTTCATCTTCAGCCAATGCTTTCACACTTTTTATTTCGGGAACCATTTTTAAAATCGTTTGTTCAATGCCGGCTTTTAGCGTCATTGCACTCATACTACAAGAGCTACATGCACCGTGAAAACGCAAGTGAACGATCATATCGTCGGTAATTTCTTCTAGCGAAACATTCCCTCCATCGGCTTCAAGATAAGGTCGCAACTGATGAAGTGCTTCCTCCACTCTTTTTTCTAACTCGCTGTATTTATTTATGATCATACTTAGTATGCAGTAGCTGCTACTTTTTTAGTGGGTTCCATTGTTGCATTCCGAATGGCATTCTGACGAATCATATTATCTGCCACTTCATCAAACGCTTTTGAAATTGGTGTATCGTTGTCGAGCGCTACCGGATTTCCAGTATCTCCTCCTTCACGAATACTTTGTACAATCGGTATCTCTCCTAAGAATGGAATAGATAATTCTTTCGCTAAGTCTTTCGCTCCTTCTTTTCCGAAAATATAATATTTATTATTTGGCAACTCTTCCGGTGTAAAATATGACATGTTCTCTACTAAACCAAGTACCGGAACGTTTACACTTTCCATCTGGAACATATTTATTCCTTTGCGTGCATCGGCAAGAGCCACGTGCTGAGGCGTACTTACAATCACTGCTCCCGTTACCGGCACTGCACTAACCAACGTAAGATGAATATCGCCTGTACCCGGAGGAAGGTCGATCAACATATAATCTAACTCACCCCATTCTGCATCGCTAAATAATTGTTTCAATGCTTTTGATGCCATGGGTCCGCGCCACGGAATGGCACGATTAGGATCTACTAACATTCCGATCGATAATACTTTCACTCCGTATTTCTCGAACGGAATCATATATGTTTGTCCATCGCGTTCATTTACAAAAAGTCGTTCGTGCTCAGCTCCAAACATAATGTGTTGTGATGGTCCGTAAATATCGGCATCAATCAAACCAACCTTCGCTCCTTTTTTTGCAAGCGAAATAGCAAGGTTTGCAGCAACAGTCGATTTTCCAACTCCACCTTTTCCTGAGGCTATTGCAATAATATTTTTCACTCCCGGCAACATTGCCTCTGCTGATGCTCTTCCACTTGTTGTTCTTGCCGTCATGTTCACAGTTACAGTCGCTTCCTCATCTACAAAATGAATAATCGCATTGATACAGGCTTGCTGGATCATGGCTTTCATTGGACAAGCAGGTGTGGTAAGTATCACCGTAAAACTCACGTTTTTTCCGTCGACCTCAATATTTTCAACCATATTAAGGCTAATCAAATCTTTTTTTAAATCGGGCTCAATCACATTTGATAGGGCTTCGATTACTTTTTCTTTCGTAATTGACATAGTATTGCAAATGTAATCAATATTGTGGAGGGATGTAATAGCCTAGCTCAAGAATGAACCTTAAAATTCAATTCTTCTGACCTATAGAAAAACCAAATTGCCGTGATTGTTCGCAGAAAAAACAACTATTTGAGGAGAAAAAAGATTGTATTCGCTCAATTCCTTTCTTCCGCTTGAATTGCTAAAGGATTTTTTAATCAACTGATAATTCGTGCATCGGATCCCAAAATCTCTTTTTGAAATCTTGAACCTGATCATTCTTCACTACTACTTTCTCTTTTTCCAAAAGCTCCTGCATTAAATTTGGCGTACCGAAATGATGTTTGCCGGTTAGTAAGCCCAAACGGTTTACTACTCTATGAGCAGGAACTTTTGGTTTAATCGAATGTGCTCCATTCATTGCCCATCCTACCATTCTACTTGAACGTGCTGTACCTAAATATTTCGCAATTGCTCCATAACTTGTAACTCGGCCTTTGGGAATATGACGGACTACGGCATACACTTGCTCAAAAAACGAATCTAGTTTTTCTTTTTTATCAGAGGCTGCTTCTTGCTTTTTCATTTGGACAATAATTTTCTTACTAGGAGTTTGAAAGTATAAACTCAAAAGAAACTAAGATGGATTAATAGAAAATTGCACGTAACAAATTTTAGAACCACCCTTCAACCAGATTTTTTCATAGGTAGTTTTAATTGATAATACATCATCTAAAATTTCGGATTCGTATAGGTCGGTCGTTTGCTTTTTAATGCTCAATTTTTCTTCGGCAATAACTTCTTGCGTGTATTCATAAAACGGCAATGAATCGGTTTTCAAATTGACAAGACCACTGGCAGTCATAAACTTCCTATACATCGACAGAAAACGAGGCGCCGTCAATCTTTTTTTAACGCGCGATTTTTCCATTTGTGGATCGGGGAAAGTAATCCAGATTTCACTTATTTCATTCTCTCCAAAAAATGCAAAAAGATTTTGAATCTGTACACGAAGAAACCCAAGGTTCTGCATATTATTTTCTACACCCGTCTTTGCACCTCGCCACAAACGAGCGCCTTTCCAATCGATGCCGATAAAATTTTTATCAGGAAATTTTTCAGCTAAATTCACTGAATACTCTCCGCGACCACAGCCCAATTCCAACACTATTGGCTGATTTTTTTGAAAGAAATTTGTATTCCACTTTCCTTTTAACTCATGATCCGGTGGCGGAAAAGTCATTCCCGGCTGAATCAGATTTTTAAACGTAAAATTTTCTTCGAAACGTCTTAGTTTATTCTTTGCCATAATTGGCGCAAAAATAACCTAATAAAACCAGGATAGACCAGGATAGACCAGGATTGACCAGGATTGACCAGGATTTTCTGGATTTAACTGGATTTAACTGGATTTACTTGGATTATTGGGATTTTTTTGGATTACATGGATTACCGCTATTTTTGAATTTTTCAAGGTTTTCTAAAAAAAATGATTTTGAATGGTGATGAATGGAAGTTTATTAAGTACAAATAAGAAATATTTCATTCAAAATTATTGGTAACATTGGCGTCATTGGCGTGATGGGTCTCTCGATAATTTTTATCAGAATGAATAATAGTCATCTTAAAACGGTTATTGAAAAGTTGGGGAGTTCATTGGTGAAGATTATCTTCGTTGCTCATTGAAAATTGATTGGTCGTTTTCTTGTTTAAAAATTCGGACGCTTTTCTCTTTCTAAATCCGATGACTACTTGATGAATAAAAAAATACTTTTTGCGGCGATGGATTGGGGAATAGGTCATGCTACCCGAAGTGTTCCAATCATTAAAAAACTAACTGCAGAAGGACATCAATTAACACTCGCATCATCTGGTAATGCCTTTATGTTTTGGAAGAATTATTTCCCTGAATTAAATGTAATTCAAAAACCGGCCTATAACATTTCTTATTCGAAGAAAGTGCCAATAACAATTGGATTGCTTTTCCAACTACCCAATATTTTATCAACCATTCGAAAAGAAAAAAAGTGGCTGGATCAATTAATTTCTACAGAAAAATTTAACGAAGTGTATTCCGACAATTGTTACGGTTTATACAATCATAAAATTGTTTGCTCGATCATTACTCATCAATTAATGATAAAATGTCCGAAGCCTTTTATGTTTATTGAGCCAATAGTTCATCGTAAAATTTTATCGTGGTTGAATAAGTTTGACAACATTCTCATTCCAGATTTCGAAATTGAGGAAAATCTTTCCGGCGATCTTTCGCATAAATATTCCATTCCTACCAAAGCGAAATTTATTGGCCCCCAAAGTCGGTTTGAAAAAATTAATTTACCAATGAATGAAAAACGGTATGGGATATGTGCGTTGGTGAGTGGTCCGGAACCTCATCGGAGTTTATTCGAGCTACAAAGTATAGAGTTAATTAAAAAGTCGGGCCGGGAAGGAATAATCGTGCGTGGTTTACCCGGAGAGAAAAATGTGGTCAATATAAACGGAATAGAAATTTATAATCACCTCCGCGATCAAGAATTAATCGAAAAAATTTCACAGTCCGAAAAAATTATTTGTCGATCGGGCTACTCGACCATCATGGATCTTTATCATTTAGGCGTAAAGGCTGATTTTTATCCTACTCCCGGACAAACCGAACAAGAATATTTAGCAATGCATCTCAAGTAAAAAAGAAATTGTTTTTTTTTACTGAGTAGTAAGAATAATTGGAGTCGTAGTAACAGTGTTACTGGCATGTAAAGCACGATCCCAAATAAAAATTTCATAGTAAAAAGTATCTTTAAAAAGGCCGGGACGAACTGGAAGGTCGCGTTCAATTTCTCCTTTCAATGCTTTATTACTGCCTGATGGAGTAATGTAAGGAATTCGTGCACTGATGTCCACCGGATCTACTGTCCAAACACCATTGAGTCGATGGTATGTTTTAACTTTGAAATTATTGTAATAAGGATTGGTATTGTTGGCCGGAAAATCGAACATGCGATCGTTCTTCCCCGACTCTACCGAATAATAGCCGATATCGCCATCACCATCGGTAAAACCAACAGTTACTTTAATACTTTGATCTTTTCCGTTGGCATCTTTTACTCCTTCAATTCGTTTAAAATCGATTGCAGGAATGATGGGATACTCTACTGTTTTTTTGCAAGCAGCGGCTACAAGCAACAGAAAGAAAATGGTAAGTAATTGGTGAGTGCTTTTCATTAATGAATTTGAAAGTTTAAATTTACGGAATATTTTAAGAACGCAAAGTGTCTAAATTAATTATTGCGCCTTTATCACTTTAAATTATCATGATGGCTCTCCTATTACCAATTAAAAACATTGAACCAAAATTTGGCAAAAATTGCTTTTTAGCTCCTAATGCAACGATAGTTGGCGAGGTAACAATGGGCGACCATTGTAGTGTATGGTTCAACGCTGTTATTCGTGGCGATGTAAACAGTGTACAGATTGGGGATAAAGTAAATATTCAAGACGGCGTGATTGTACATTGTACGTATCAAAAAGCTAAGACTGTGATCGGAAACCATTGCAGCATCGGGCACAACGCCATTGTACATGGTTGTACATTACACGATCATGTGTTGGTAGGAATGGGCGCCATTATTATGGATCATGCCGACATTGGTTCTTTCTCTATTATTGCTGCCGGGTCTATTGTTTTAGAAAATACGATTGTTGAAAGCGGATTTATTTATGCCGGCTCGCCAGCGAAAAAAATAAAACCTATATCTGATGTTCAGCGGAAATTATTAGAAGAGCTACCAGATAGATATGTGATGTATTCTGATTGGCTGAAATAAAAAAATTATTTCCAAAAATCTAATTTCTCAAGATGTATTTTGTTTTTGAAAAAATACCGCGTGCTCTCTTCAAACGATTTAGTGAAATCCGAAACATAAAAATGATGTACCGGTTTTTTTGTTTTTCCAACTAACTTTTTTGCCTTGATCACTTTCTTTACTGCATCGGCTACAACTCCTGCTGTATCGATAATGTTCACCTTGTTTTGATAATACTCTTCCACTTCATTTCGAATAAGCGGATAATGCGTACAGGCAAGGATAAGCGCATCAATCTTTGCCAATTTACGACTCGACAAATAAGAAGCAATAACAGAACGAGAGATCTTGTTATTGAAAAAACCTTCTTCGATCATAGGGGCGAGCAAAGGAGTTGCTAGAGAGGCTACGTCTTTTTTAGAAACTGCTTTTATTTTCTTTGCATAAATATCGCTTTTGATAGTTCCTTTCGTACCAATTACACCAACTCTGTGAATTGATTTTTCATGCGTCACGTAATCGACTACAGGAGATATTACATCTACAACCGGAATTTTTCCGCCTACAAAATCTTTGACAGTTTCATAGGCAATAGAGCTGGCCGTATTGCAGGCGATCACGATCATCTTGCAATTTTTCTCCATTAAAAACTGCGCAATGCGTATAGAATAATATTTGATTGAGTCGGGCGATTTATCACCATACGGCAAATGAGCAGTATCGCCAAAATAAACTAACGCCTCGTGAGGCAATACTTTTTGGATAGCATTAGCTACAGTGAGTCCACCAATTCCCGAATCGAAAATTCCGATGGGCTGCGTTGAAAGATCGTTTACTTTTTTCTTCTTTACTGACATAGGCTACGAAATTAGCCCAACATTTTTAATTAATTATTAAAAGTGCAAACTATTTTTCAACTTATAAAAAAAATCTAATTTTTAATAAAACGACTTTGACCGGCAAGTTTCCCATTGTTTTCCAAAGTGACCACGTAAGTTCCCTTGGCAAACTCCGACGTATTAAGCTCAATTGCCTCGCTGAGGTCACTACCTGTGATTACTTGCTCTGAAATTAATTTTCCGGACATGTCTATTATTTTGCAAGTATAATTTTCATGTTCGTTACTATCTTTTAATTTCACATTTACATGATCGGTAACAATGGTTGGATAAACAGAGATATCATCGGCCATGTTCTTACCTTTTATATATTTTACTTCCGTGTAATCGAACTTTCCGTCATAATCTACTTGTTTAACCCTATAATAGACGTTTGAAAACGGATCTGTTTTGTCTTCAGAAGTATATTCTGTATCGTACGTTGTATTACCGGATCCTTTAATTCTGGAAACGTCTGTAAATGTTTCGCCATCGTTTGAACGTTGAAGAACAAAATAATCGTTATTGGTTTCAGAGGCTGTGATCCAATTAGCAGAAACGACTCCATCTTTTCGTTTTACATCGAACGATTTCCATGTAACCGGCAAAGGAACAGACGTATTTGAAAAGAGCGTAATTACTACCCAATCGTCAGAGGAGCTAAGATTAAACTGGCTATTTACATTATTTCCTCCTTGCTGGTAAGCGGCAGTATTTGTAGTAGTAGTTCCCGCAGCATGAATTTGTGTCAATTGGTTTTTAGGAGAAGCAGTACTTTGAATTGCGCCAGCCACGGAAAATAAAAAACCGGAAAGCGAATTTGTTAAATTTCCCGAGGTGGCATTTGCCGACTTGCCGGTTTTAGTTGACACTACAAAAGTTCCTGTTAAATCTACTGAATTTATTACATCTGCGCCTGCAACAATATCGGTACCGGCACTAGTAGTTGCTTTTACTTGATATGTCCCAACCGGAGGATTTTTCATATAGTAAATATATGTCCACATGGAGTTTTTTGTTCCAGAACCTGCTAATGTTAAAGCGACACTATTGTAAGTTGCCGAAGTAACAGATTTATCTTTTGTTGTAATCGATAATACAAATAGCTGATTCACGCCTAAAATATTTGTATGATTCCATGTGATTGATGAAGCTCCTGTCACAGATTTTGTAGAAGTACTGGAAACATCTAATGTATAAGATAAACTATTTGCCTTGCTTGTTTCCGGCTTAAGCATTCCCAACGATGTAAATAAAATACCGACTGCTGCGCTGACCAAACTCGCGCCAACAATGACTTTTACTCTAATAGAACTTTTTTGAGTTTGAACCATTCTGGTTCTCGCTCGACGACCCGCTTTCCTTTTCATAAATTCAATTATACTATTCATATTTTTTTCGGAGTCCAAAAAAGAGACTCCAACCACCGAGTTTATATACTTGACTTGGGGAGATTTGGTTGTTGGATTTATTCAAAGTGGGCCTAGTAAACAGGGAGAATGATACCCGTTTTGCATAAAAATCTACTTCCAAAAGTCTTTTTGGGGGATGTAATCGGCTTTCCTGTATTATGTGTAATTAAAACGCACATAAATTTTTGTAAATAAATCATTAAAAACGTTCGTTATTTTCTGAGCAAAAACCATAAAATCATCTTTTTTGTTCCTGTATTTTATTTTCATTACAGCCTTATTTTTTTATTTAGCAGTCATCATTTGCTCGGTTACCGCTGCCATTTTTTCCATTCGATCTACAACGATGCTACAGAAACCAAATTCTTCGTCTACTTTCCCGCTGATCAAATAACACCCACGACCTTTGAACGGATAGCTATCTGCTACTTTCGGAAAATGCGTGGTGTCGAAGAAAAATCCGTCGCTATCGAGAAACGTACCAAACATCATCAGTTCTTTCTTCACCGTACTGGTGTATTTACATGTTACCATATAGCCAACGATTTTTATTCGTTTCCCTACAAACTTAGGAAGATCGGCTGCTACATAATTTGCTTTAGATTGATCTTTCATAAGATCGAACGGCGACTGCAATGTAAAGCCTAGCAATTCTATTTCATCGTGCGCATCGTCGATCGGATTGCAAGTAAGTTCAGGAAGCTGATATGTTTTTACTCCTGTCTCGAAAAGTTCGAAGCGCACTTCTGTTTTTTTTTCTTTTCCCAATAGCATATAAATATCCCACAACAATTCTTTCTTCGTTCGGCCCGTAAATCGAAAGGCGCCGATACGAATGAGAATACGCAACTGTTCTAATTCAATAGCAACACGCTGAGTAAAATCGATCAGCCCTTTGTATTCACCACGCGCTTCTCGCTCTTCTACTATGGCAAGTGCCACATTTTTCTCCAGTCCGGAAAGATGAATGAGACCAAGATAAATATCATCGCCATAAATTGATGTAACGTACTTACTGTTGTTAATACAAGGTGGATGAATGATTGCTCCCGCCATTCGTGCTTCGTGAACATAAAATTCTGTGTTATAAAATCCGCCGAAATTATTTATCACACCTACCATAAATTCTTTCGGATAATATGCTTTGAGAAATAAACTCTGAAAACTTTCAACAGCATACGAAGCGGAATGTCCTTTCGAAAAAGAATAGCCCGCAAAGCTTTCGATCTGTCGCCACACTTCATTGGTAATTGCATCGGCGTATCCTTTTTTCTTACAGCCTAAAAAATAATTATCACGGATCTTTGCAAACTCTTCGCGAGAACGAAATTTTCCCGACATACCTCTGCGAAGCACATCGGATTCAGAGAGTGAAAGTCCGGCAAAATGATGCGCTACTTTTATCACATCTTCCTGATACACCATAATACCATACGTTTCTCGCATCAACTCTTCCATGAGCGGATGAATATACGTGCGGCGATTAACGTCGTGTGTACGCAGAATATATTCACGCATCATTCCCGATTTCGCAACGCCCGGACGAATGATTGAACTGGCTGCCACAAGTTGAATGTATGTATCGACAGCCAGTTTTTTTAGTAGCATACGCATTGCAGGCGATTCGACATAGAAACAGCCCATACATTTGCCACTACGAATAAGTGTTTTTATTTTTTCGTCTTTTTTAAAATCGTCGATTGCATGAATGTCGAGCTTAATACCATAATTCGCTTCGACGATATCGACTGTATCTTTAATATGACCCAGCCCGCGCTGACTGAGAATATCGAGCTTGTACAAACCGAGATCTTCCGCTTCGAGCATACTGAATTGCGTAGTTGGATATCCTTTCGGCGGCATAATGGTGGCGGTGTACCAACTCATAGGTCGTTCGGAAATAATAATTCCGCAAGAGTGAACGGTAAGATGATTCGGCATGTCGTGCATTTGCGCTGCGTAATAATTTATCTTCTGCGTGATCTTATCGGGAGTATCGGGATGACGACGATTTTCTACGATGTAATCGATCTCTCCTTTTGGCAAACCAAAAACTTTTCCCAGCTCACGCACAACGGAACGCGACTGATACGTAGAGTACGCACCTATAAGAGCGACATGTTCACGACCGTGACGACGAAAAATATAATCAATCACATCATCTCGATCGGTCCATGAAAAATCGATGTCGAAGTCGGGTGGGTTAGCACGAAATGGATTTATGAAACGTTCGAAGTAAAGGTCTAATTCTATCGGATCTACATCGGTGATGCGCAAACAATACGCGACAATACTATTGGCACCACTGCCACGACCTACGTATGCATAATTTTTATGATGAGCATAACGAATAATATCCCAGTTGAGTAAAAAGTACGGAGCAAAGCCAAGTTCAACAATCATCTTCAACTCTTTCTCTACACGTTCACAAATTACATCGTCGGCTTTTCCATAACGATACTCCACTCCTTTATATGTTTCGCGACGAAGAATTTCTCTGTCGAGCAATTTACTACCGGAGAATGTTTGTTTGTTTTTACTTTCATGAAAATCAAAAGCGATGTAACAGGAGTCGATGATCCGTTGCGCATTTTCGATGAGCGACGGAAAATTTTCGTACTGTCGCAAGATTTCTTGAGGAGAAAGCATGCACTCATCTTTCGCTGCGAGATCGTCGGGAGAAAGTTTTGAAAGCAAGGTGTTATTAGCGATAGCACGTAAGAGCGAATGCAATTCAAAACCGCCGGCATGTTTAAACGTTACCGGAGAAAATGCTACCAGCTTGTGTTTTATTTTTTCCCATTCAGAAAACCGTAAGCGATTGAGCAGTGAAGCGCGAACGCCCAGGTAAAGATTAGAGTGTTTCAAAAAAACTGCTGCTTTCATCGTCATTGAAGGATGAAAGGGAACGATCCAAAAAACATTTTGTAATTCGGGAGGAAGCTCGGGGATATCGGGAATCTCACTCGTGCCACGGCGCAAACATTGAGTAAGAAATTCATTGAGCTCACGATAACCTTCGTTATTTTTTGCGATACCCACATACATTTGCTTAGCACCAATGCGAAAGTCGACACCCACCGCCACGTCTATTCCATACTTGGGAGCAAGTCGAATAAAATCGGGAACTCCCGATGTATTATTAATATCGGTTAATGTAAGTTTAGTAATTTGTAGTCGCTGTGCTTCTTTCAGCAGTTGTTCGACACTAAGCGTTCCGTAATTGAAACTATAATAAGAGTGAATATTGAGATACATAACCAACAGTTTTTCATAGACAAATGGCTGTCTTACGATCTTTTCGGATGGTTATAATGTAGTCATTGATAAAATAAACTACAAGAGATTTTAACACAAAAAGAAACAAAGCCGTAAATGATTGATTTACCGTCGTTCTAATATCAACTATTTACTAAAGATAAAGTATGATTTGTTTCTCTGAATAACTTCTTTCATTAAATTTGGCATATATTTAAAGCGCGTTTATTAACTTTGAAATCTAACTCCTTTCCTATGAAAACTTCTAACAAAAAGCCATCAACTAACGGTATTAAATATGTTCTTCTGGCATTCCTTCTCGTAACGCTTGCCTTTAAAAGCGAAGAAGTATTGACTAATCAAAGCATTATTTCACTTTCAAATGCAAAAGTTTCGAAAGACATAATTATTGATAAGATAAGGTCATCACCGAATCAATACGACCTTACGTCATTGGGAGTAGTTGGATTAAAAACGGCAAGAGTGTCGGATCAAATAGTAGTTGCTATGCTAGTCGCAACAAAAAGTCTACCTGTGGTAACGAATAAAGATGTAATCGATATGCAGAACGGTGGTGTTGGACGAGATATAATTTTAAAGAAGATAGAACTTTCTAAATGCGATTTTAATACGAATACAGAATCGATGATCGCTTTAAAAAATGCGAAAGTACCGGATTCTATACAGAAGGCGATGATGAGTGCAGGAAGTTCTAGCAGTAGTTCTGCTGAAACAACGAACTCTACTCCTACTCCGGCACGCGAAGAATTAGCTACGCCGGCAATTGCTCGTTTTGCAGAAAATGGAATTTACTACGAAGACCGAGGTGTAAAAGTGGAGTATGTTCAGCTAGAGCCAACCACTACGAATCAGACCAAAGGCGGAACGTATGGAGAGCATGTTGTAAGCGGAATGACGTACGGAATTACAGGATCGACTAATAAAGTTGGCTTAGCAAATAAGTCGGCGAACATGATCATTAAAGATTCTCGTCCTGTTTTCTACTTTATTTTTAGTGGCGGTGACCGAAAAGAAATGAATACGGTGGCAGAAAGTATTTTTAGTGGTGTAGCAAGTCCAAACGACTTTGTGTTGGTAAAAGCAAAAGTTACACCTAAGGGACGCCAGATCACAATAGGCAAGCATACAGCTTTTACGAATGAATCAGGATTTTCAGAGGGAACGGTTCAGTTTCGTTTCAAGAAAATAAACACACAGATGTATCGCGTATATTTCGACAATGATATTGAAGCCGGTGAATACGCTTTCTATTATAACAAAGGAAGCACTGAAGCGGCGTCTTTGAAGCTTTATGATTTTTCGTTACAGACCCAAGGGAAGTAAAAAGTAGGAAGTAAGAAGGAAGAAGGAAGAAGGAAGAAGGAAGAAGGAAGAAGGAAGAAGGAAGAAGGAGATTTTGTACTTAGTAAATACTACTTACTAATTACTATTCACTAATTACTACTCACGAATTACTATTCACTAATTACTACTCACGAATTACATTTAATTACTCTTTATTTCTTCCATCAAAATCTACCATCCATTGAATTTCAAATTTGTCTTTGAAAAGTCCAAAGTAAGAACCCCAAGGACTATCGGAAATTGGTACTTCAACTTTTCCTCCTGCTGAAAGTCCGTGAAATAATTTATCGGCTTCTTCTCTGCTTTGTGCGCAAATCGAAATAGAATACCTGTTCCCTTCTATCATTTTTTGCCCCATACTTTCTACAAAGTCGGTTGCCATTAACATATTCTCTTTGCCAATCGGCAAAGAGATGTGCATAATTTTATTGGCATCACTTTCAGGTAACGTTTGTCCGGGACTAGGCATATCTTTGAAACGGATAAGCATCGCAAATTCACCTCCAAAAACAGATTTGTAAAAATTGAACGCTTCTTCGGTATTTCCGTTGAAGTTGATGTAAGGATTTATAATTGCCATAATTATTATTTTTAAGCGTTGATTAATTTTTCAATGTCAAATTTAGTCATTTGCATAAAGGCATAAAGTACTTTCGGTGCTTTTTCCGGATCGTTCATAAGCTTTCCTAATATAGAAGGAACAATCTGCCATGAAACACCAAACTTATCGTCGAGCCAACCACATCTGCTATAAGTTCCACCTTCGCCCAACTTCTCCCAGTAATAATCAATTTCCTCTTGCGTTTCACAGGTAATTACATACGAATTAGCAGGAGAAAATTTATACTCCGGACCACCATTCAGCGCCATAAATTTTGTATCGTTCAATTCAAAAATAACAGCCATTGGATTTTCAGATACTATTTTAGAGTTTTTGAAAATTGAACAATAATGTTCTGCTGCTGCTTTGGCTTTTCCGTCAAACCACAAGCAAGGAAAAAGTTTATTTGCCATAATTAAATTTTTTGATAGGATTTATTTTATTGTTTACTTAAAATTTAACTCACAAGATCGTATTTTTTTGTTTAAACTTTTTGCATTTACTACAATAAATTGTATTCCAAAAGTAGAATGAATACCAAAAAACCTATCTGCTTTATTTCAATTAATCAATTAGAGACTCTAGTGGGCGGCACGGAAACTATATGCTAGCCAGAAACGCATTGATGTTCCAAAAATAATTAAAATATTTTTAGGCTTAACAATTTTCGTAACGGCCGTGATAGTTATTACTTTGTTGCACCTTGAAGAAAAATCTGCAGACCTAATGTCCGCTCAAGTTCTGCTTTTAGATTCGCTGCTTCGACTGTGTTTTCAGGGAATGCTCAATTGTAATAATAGCAGCGGTGCCTTCAATGGAGATGTTTTTATGGCAAGAGTTTTTTACTTTAATAAAATTGTCATTAGTCTTTCACTACCTTCCCTTTTTTATTAACTCCCGCTTTATTTCTTAACTCGTAAAGGTAAACACCTTTAGCCAGCTGCTCAGTATTTAATACAGTTGAGCTAGTAAATTTCTCTTGCATTAATTTTCGAGAGGCTATATCATAAATTATAATTTCCGTTGACTCGTTATTGCTTTTTTCTATTTTTAAATAATCGTTAAATGGAACAGGATAAATATTCGCACTGAATGTTTCACCTATTTCATTTATTCCGATCGTAAACTGAGAAGCAAGAATTGGCTGATTAGGGGTTAGATTAATTGCCATGTCGTAAACTGTATATCTAAGAAACCTAATCCAACCATAATAATAATTCCCGTTAAGAAACAACTTCACTCCAATAAATTTTTTCAAAGCACCTTGATCACATTGCAGAAAAATTGGCAGGCAATTGTATATAAGACAAACGCTACTCACCCAATAAGGTGAATTGTTGCTTATTCCTAATCCACTATCAATTGCAGTAGCTTGACAAACTCCATTTAATGATAAAGTGTCAACTATCCCTATTTTAGAATTTGTATCTATAGGAATCAAATGTTCTTGTGTACACTTACAGCAACCTGAATTACAACACATGGGGGTTGATTGTTCATACCATGAATAAACTGCAAAATCAAAATCGTAAATTCCATCTTGGTTAATATCAATCTTAAGGTGGGCATCGGAATTGACAAGAGGTAAATTTAATACTGTATCAGGAATAAAGTCCGTATATAATATTTGTCCTTTTACAAATAATGCGAACATCAATATAAATGTTGTGAGTAAAATTTTTAGTTTCATTATTTTAAAATTTAAAATAAAACAAGACGTAAATCGTAGGCTTTAGAATTTCCATCAGTTAGCTTTTTATTCTATTCTTATCTTCTTGTTTTTCGAAGATATTAATAATTTATTATTGAACCTAATTTATGCTTTCTACTTTTGCCAAAATTTCGGTGCTAATAACTTAAAATTTACAGTGAATCGTCTCGTTGCTCTCTATTAGACGGCCGTATTGACTTGTTAAAAATTTTGCAAGCCCCAAAAATTTAAACCATGTACAAGTACTGCCGGAACAAAACTTTTTGTTCTATGAGTTAGATAACCCCACATCAAACCAATTGGAATAATCCGTATTGAACTTAAAATGGCTTCGGTTAAGTTTAAGTCTTCCGAATACCATTTAGGAACATGCATTAGCGCCCAGAGAAGCGTTGTAACAAACCAACCTATTCCGAAATTATTGAAGTAGGCTCCCAATCTCGTTTGTCCAATCACTCTTAAAAACTCTTCTGAAAGCCCGGCCATAATAAATCCGGAAAATAATACACCAACAATGCCTCCACTTTCTGCTATTAATGCATTCCACGTTAAACTTTCAGGAGAAACAATTCTATTTGCAATTCCAGAAATTAATACGATTGGAATCACTACGAGTATTCCTTGAAATCGAAGCCCTAAGTCTGCCGGCTTGTATTTTAAAACAAATAAAATGATAGCTAATCCGATTGGAAAAACAAAAATAACCAAAGGCAGAATAACAAGTCTTTTTATTCCTGTGAGATGTTGCCAGTCGACCGATGGAGCAAAACGAAAATATAAAAACACCAACCCTAGTAAAAAGCATAATAGGAAATAGAATGTTTCTCGTTTAGGATTCCGAACTACAAATCCAATCATCGGCGTTTTCTTTATTGCATAAAAATCGATACAGAACGAACACAGCCAAATTACGATGATGTACGCTAAACTCTGCTTCAAGGTGTCATGTCGATAACCAATATAAATTACTATGAGTACAGTTGCTACTACTAGTAGAAAAGTCAAAAGGTTTGTTTTGATTTTTTCCAGTTGAAATTGAATTACGGTTTTTACCATGAAAGGGGGATTAGATTATTGTTTTCAAAAATACACGAGCACATCATTAAACTCATTTTTTGATCTAGGAAATTTCAAATTAGAACAAATTAAAAATACGTTTACAGTGTAGGGCTTAAACTTAGTACCAACTTAGATTTGCACTAAATATTATTAAACTTTCAAACACCCTGTAAAACACCCTGTAAAACAATCTTACACAAATCTAATAATAAATGGCAATTAAACATATCCCACAAAACAATTATGCAAATACAGTTCTACAACATAAACTAAATGTCCTGTACCCCTCCTTTATACTACCAGACAGAATTTTTATTCAATACAATTTAGGAATTCTGATGCATGCCCCGAGTTCAATTTTAAAACAAAGCTAATTTATCAGAATTGAAAAGCGAAATTTATCAATTACATTATAAAAAGAAGTTGGAGACACATTAGTTTGATGGTGCGGTAAAAGAATGTGCCACAAAATAACTTACTGTAATTTCTTGAATTGCTTGTTGCCAATTAACGTTTTCATTTGTGTAATGGCAATTTTATTCAGTTGTCGTAATCGTTCGCTTTGGTGCAACCCTTGATGAATCATTACAGCATTTATACTTTCCATATTGCTCAACACCACCAGTTGCTCGATGGTAGCCGTATCACGAATATTTCCATCTGCATTGGGATTTGAAGCTCTCCATTGCTTCGCTGTTCTGCCAAACAAGGCCATGTTTAGCATATCTGCTTCATCGGCGTACACAACATTTATTTTTTCTTTAGAAAGAGTTTCAGGTATGAGAGTTTCTTTGATAGCATCTGTGTGGATTTTGTAATTTATTTTTGCTAAAGTTCGTTGAAGATTCCAGTTCAATTTTAATCGGTCGCTTTCCTCTTCTTTAAGGCGTTGAAATTCTTTGATGAGGTAAAGCTTAAATTCAGGGCTAAGCCAACTGCCAAACTCAAATGCAATATCTTTGTGGGCAAATGTACCACCTCCATATCTTCCTGCCTTAGAAATAATTCCAATGGCATTTGTAGCATCAATCCATTTTCTTGGAGTAAGGTTAAAACTATTTAATCCTGCTTGACTTTTAAAGGTTACGAATTCGTTACCTTTAAAATCGGGATTGTACAGTTCTTCCCAAATTCCAATGAATTCAAGGGTATTCCGATTACGCATCCAGCTATAAATCATACTATCTTCTCCGAAACCTTTTACCATGTCGGTTAAGGAGATATACTCTTCCTTGCCCATTTCAAGAATGGCAATTTCAATTCCTTTTACAATTATTTTTTTATTTTTAGCCATTGCCTTTTGAAGTTGTAGATAAATTTAATTTTCAGAAATATGGAAACTCTTTTTTGGGGGTATGATTTGATTGGATAACAAAATACTATGCAGCTTAATTATTTACCGTAATTTTTTCAATTGCTTGTGGCCTACTAGAGATTTCATTTGTGTAATGGCAATTTTATTCAGCTGTAACAATCGTTCACTTTGTTGAAGCCCTTGATGAATCATTACTGAATTTATACTTTCCATATTACTTAACACCACCAGTTGCTCGATCGTAGCCGTATCACGAATATTTCCATCTGCATTGGGATTTGAAGCTCTCCTTTGCTTCGCTGTTCTGCCAAACAAGGCCATGTTTAGCATATCTGCTTCATCGGCGTACACAACATTTATTTTTTCTTTTGAAAGCATTGTAGGGATAAGTTTTTCTTTGATGGCATCGGTGTGGATGTGATAATTTATTTTGGCTAACATCCGTTGAAAGTTCCATTCTAATTTTAGTTGGTCGCTTTCATTTTCTTTGAGACGCTGAAATTCTTTGATGAGGTAAATCTGAAATTCAGGACTAAGCCACATCGCAAAATGGAAAGCAATATCCTTGTGTGCATACGTCCCCCCGAATCGGCCGGCTTTTACAATTATTCCCTTTGAGTTTGTCCTTTCAATCCATTGGCCTGCCGACATGATAAATCTGTTAACCCCAGCGTCCATTTTAATTACACCGAATTCGGGGTAATTAAAACTAGCGTTATGGATTGACTCCCAAATTGAAAGATACTCAAGAGTGTTTTTTGTTGTTATCCATTTTCCAATAAGCCCGCTTCCTTCATTGAAACTTTTCGTCATGTCGGTTAAGGAAATAAAGTCCGCATCTTCCCTACTTATAATGCCAATTTCAATTCCTTTTACATGTATGATTTTATTTTTAGTCACCTTCTTTTTTATTTTCTGAAAATTAAAAACCGTTAAACGTTGTTTTAATTTCAACGATTTTCAACTTGATTTGTATAAATTTCGTTTCTCTAAATTCACACACTCCCTCAGATCTTTCAGTTAGCGTTGAATAGAACTATGCAGCTCGATGGAATTAAATTTTGAATTTCACTAACAGCCTCAGACAATAGATAGCAGGCGAATTTATTTTTCG
>JANLRG010000180.1:0-1481 GCA_031361545.1 Bacteroidota bacterium | reverse complement strand
ACCCGAAATAAATATCGAACTCGCTCGCCCATGATACGATAATAGTAGCCAAGCGTTTTTGACCGTTTTTTATTGAAAAAATGCCGAAAGGGATGTTGTGGATGCTGAAATCTGAATTATTATTATTCATTAATTTTACTGAACTATTAAATTGTCAATATATAATTGATTTAAAAGAAAGCAAAAAATTTAAAAATCGTAAGTGATTGAAGAATAATAAAAACCGCCCGTATGCACACCACCTAACATGGAGTAATAATATTGATTGAGAAGATTGGTTGCGCCTAATTTAATTTTGATTTTAGGGAAATCATAACTGATTTGAGCATCAAGCGTCCAATATGCAGGTACGGTGCCATTCACTAAAAAGGATTGATAATAAAAGGCGTTTTGCCAATGAATAGAAGTACTCGCGTTTAAATTTTTCCACAATTTTTCTCCAATCAAAGTGCCATTAAACATCCATTTAGGGGTATTGAAACCATCTTCAAGCCCATCGTTTGTTTGTTTTCTGTCTAATTTGGCGAAAGTAGCGTTTGTAACTAAGCTATACTGAGGGGTCAAACTGTAGCGAATCCCTACGCTTGCACCATAATTAAAAACGGTTGTTTGAGAGTTAGTCCATAAACGATAACGGTCATGTAAACGCCTGGTAATCAATGAAATAGGGATGGAATCGGCATTATTTGTTTTAGGAATATAGGCTTCTACTTGCGCCATAAAATTATTGTATTTGTTATAATAAAAACCGGCATCCACAAATAATTTATTGTGAATGTGTAAACTCTTAATCCCGATTTCAAAAGAACGGATGTATTCAGGTTGCAAATACGTATAGTTATTACGCTGCAAAATGGCTTTATTTTTTTCAATGGCGGCTTTTTGGCTTAACCCCTCAGTATTAACGCTTTTATTTACGGCAGTTTGGAAAGCATCAATGGAAGAACGCAACCATGAATTTTCAAAAATACCATTTGACATCACGCGCAAGCCACCGACTCGTTTAACACCCCCACTATTGATATTAGAAAAACCCTCAAATATGCTTGGAAAACGATAACCACTTTGATAAGACACTCGCCAATGCATATTTTCATTGGGCGAATAAACAGCACTCAATCGAGGGTTAAATTTCCAATCAAAATAGTCGGCTTTATCGGCTCTTAATGTAAAGTTCAAACGTAATTTATTATCCAACAAAGATTTTGAGGATTGAATAAAACCGCCCAGTTTACCATAAATTAAATTTTTATTGAATTCAACAGGGTTAATAAAATAATTACCGTCAGGCTCGATAATATAAGCCCGATAATCAAAACCCGCTTGAAGATTAAAATTATTTATCGCAGCATTTTTAATAAATTTGTCCAAATAAACGACCCCCTCAGTATGTGAGAGTTGCGCTTTCACTCGCAAGGCTGCGCCAATATCCCAATTGTTAATATCACTCAATTCAGCTAATTTTCCTTTAAATGATGGTG
>JANLRG010000093.1:0-2506 GCA_031361545.1 Bacteroidota bacterium | reverse complement strand
TTAGGTGTTGTTTGCAACTCCACTAATAAAGCAAGAGGTGTTACGGGTTCTTCGGCACCAATTGGCGACAATTTCGATATCGATTACGTTGCACATGAAATGGGACATGAGTATGGAGGAAATCATACATTCAATAGTGTTTCAGGAAGTTGTGGTGGGGGGAATCGTGCTGCTTCAGCAGCTTACGAGCCGGGAAGCGGTACAACAATAATGGCCTATGCAGGTATCTGCGGTGCTGATAATATTCAAGCACATAGTGATGCAATTTTTCACACGAAAAATTTTGATGAGATCCAGACATTTATTACTACGGGTGGAGGAAGTAGTTGTCCAACATCAACAGCTACCGGAAATACTGCACCTGTGATTACTGTGCCGGGTAATTTTTCAATTCCATATAAAACGCCATTTCAACTTACAGGATCTGCAACTGATGTAAATGGAGATCCGTTAACCTATTTATGGGAAGAGTATGATGTAGTAGCTACAGGAAGTGCGCCGAATAGCCCTACAGGAAATTCACCAATCTTCAGAGTGTGGACGCCCGTAACCACGGGCACACGGTATTTCCCAAGAATGCAAGACATCGTTACCAATACTCAAACACTTGGTGAATTGTTACCGACGTATGCGCGTGCAATGAATTTTAGATTGTCTGTTCGTGATAATCGTTTGAATGGTGCTGCAATTACTAATAATGATGTGTTAGTAGCAATCAATGTTGTGAATACTACCAATCCATTTGCTGTTACTTATCCCAATACAGCAGTAAGTTGGACAACTACTAGTGCACAAACGGTTACTTGGGATGTTGCTTCAACAACGGCTTCTCCTATTAGTTGTGCGAATGTAAATATTTTACTTTCTACTGATGGCGGTTATACATATCCCTATACACTTGCAACGAATGTTCCGAACAGTGGCAGCGCTGCCATTACTACGCCATCTGTTTTAACTACAACTGCAAGAGTAAAAGTAGAAGGAGCAGGAAATATATTTTTCGATATCTCGAATGCTAATTTTACAATAGTAGGCGGAAGTAGCGTCTTAACAAGTTTGAGTACAAACTCAATTTCTCCAACTAATATTTGCGCTGGTGCAAATCAAAATGTTAGTTTCAGCGGCGATGGTCCTGCGAATGCCGGAAATATTTATACTGCTCAACTTTCTAGTGCAGCCGGCTCTTTTACATCGCCAACTGTTATTGGAACATTAACATCAACTGCCTCGACAGGAACAATTGCTTGTGTGATACCCTCTCTTACCACAGCAGGGTCGTCATATCGCATTCGAGTTGTTGCATCCAATCCTGCAATTATTGGAACTGATAACGGTGCAAATCTCACCGTACTTCAAACCGTAGGAGCTTCGGGAATTATAACGGGAACTACTACAATTTGTGCCGGACAAACCGGAGTTATTTATTCGGTTGGTGCTATTGCGAATGCTACAACATATAATTGGAGTTTGCCGTCGGGAGCATCTATCACAGCAGGAACAGGAACAAATTCAATAACGGTTACTTTTTCTTCAGGAGCTACTTCCGGAACTTTGTCCGTCAACGGATCGAATGCATGTTTCAGCGGAAGTTCTAGTTCATTAGCAATTACTATTAGTCCACTGCCAACGGCATTATCAGTTATTACCGGACCAACTTCTGTTTGTCAAGGGCAAACCGGAATATACAGTGTATCTACGAATGCAACTGCAAATTCATATTCATGGAGTGTGCCGTCAGGCGCTACCATCCAATCAGGTACAGGAACAAATTCGGTAACTGTTTTATTTGCAACATCGGGATCAGGTTCTATAAGTGTTGCAGGAGTAAATGCATGTGGAAGTGGAAGTGTATCTTCACTTGCATTGAATATTTTAGCTACCGCTGCAACACCAACAATAGCTGCCGGTGGTCCTATTAGTTTTTGTGCGCCGGGAAATGTCAACCTTTCTTTCACATCAGTAGCAGGTAACGCCTATCAGTGGAGAAATAATGGAATTGCAATTGGAGGAGCAACGGCATCATCTTATTCTGCAACTACAACTGCAGCATACGATGTAGCGGCTTATTCGCCAGAGACGTTTGTTAATTCGACTGTCGTATCTATTCCTGATAATGTATGTACAGGAGCAAGCAGTACAATTACTGTTAGCGGATACACCGGTACTATCTCTGCCGCTGGAATTTCTATTTCATTAAATATTACTCATACATACGATGGAGATTTAATGCTTTTGCTTCAAGCTCCTAACGGTTCAATTTTAGGATTGGCTAATCAAGTAGGGTCGAATGGCGATAATTTTACGAATACTATTTTTACGGATGCAGGTAGTACGACTATACCAACAACCGGTGCACCTTATTCAGGCACGTATAAACCGTGGGCAAGTATCATGTCCACTTGTACAACTTCGACTGTTACTACTTTTGCTGCGATAGGTGGAGGTTCAATAAATCCAAATGGGAATTGGAAATTGATCGTTATAGATAATGCCGCTGCAGATGTGG
>JANLRG010000088.1:0-2679 GCA_031361545.1 Bacteroidota bacterium | reverse complement strand
GCGGAAGTGTGTCCTGAATTATCTTTTGTTGTATGAAAGATAAATGTTTTAAATGAGATGAAGGAAGACTGAGAAATAGAATAGTCTGACCCTTCGCAATCGGCTTACAGGAGCAGGTTGCAAACCGCCTTGCAGGTGCTTTGGGTCAAAAGCCAAGGTGCTGAGCGTGCAAGGAAAAAGTTCTACTAAAGAATTAGGTGAGCGTAAGAGAGATGAATGCAAATGAACCTCTGAAGAAGCATCGAGAAAGCGTACCCTCTGTCGAAAGTGGAATTTTTCCGCGTTCCATGATAAATTATAACGGATACCTGAAATGCTGGTTATAAGACAGACGTTGTAAAGGAGGCATGACTCTTACGTGGGCTCAGTTAAGAAACAGGAGAAACTCATTAACGATGCGCGGGATGCTCTGTAGGAATGGCTACAGCTCAATTTTCATCACAGATGAGAAGATGCGTTAATGAGTGGCGGATGACATGATAGTAGTGAGGAAGTGAGTGTAATGTTCATGGAGCGAAGCATGTCAGTTATTCAGTTGTAAAACACTAACAACTTTAAGGTAATTAAAGGAGGATTAATGAAAGAAACAACAAGATCGATACCAATCGATCAGTTGATGGTAAGGGCAGCTTGGAAACAAGTACGCCGAAATGGAGGAGCAGCAGGTATTGATGAAGAAAGTTTAAAAGACTTTGCGCTAGATTTGGAAAACAATCTATACAAAATCTGGAACCGACTTTCATCAGGCAGCTATTTTCCGTTAGCCGTCCGAGAGGTTGGTATACCAAAGGCAAACGGAGGAGTCCGTTATCTGGGTATTCCCACAGTAAGCGATCGCGTAGCGCAGATGGTGATCAAAACATCATTAGAAGTGCGTGTAGATAGTATGTTTAGTGAAAACTCATTTGGATACCGTCCTAGAAAAAGTGCACACATGGCACTAGAGAAGGCAGTAGATAACTGTCGAAAGTTTGACTGGGTTATAGATCTGGATATAAAAGGTTTCTTCGATAACATACCACACACGTTACTTTTAAAGGCACTTGAGCGACACGCAAACAAATGGGAGATGATGTACATTCAACGATGGTTAGAAGCGCCAATACAAAAAGAGGATGGCACAATGGAGCTGAAAAGCGGAACAGGAACTCCACAAGGTGGAGTAATCAGTCCGTTATTGGCAAACCTATTTCTGCATTATTCTTTTGATGAATGGATGCGGTTAAACCATTGTCACAGTCCATTTGAAAGGTACGCAGATGATATTATTATTCATTGTGCCAGCTATGAACAGGCAGAGGATAAATTAAACCAAATCAAAGTTCGATTACATGCATGTGGATTAGAAGTACATCCTGAGAAAACGAAGATTGTTTATTGTAAAGACTACCGAAGAAAAGGGAGTCATGATAAAATACAATTTAAATTTCTTGGTTTCGACTTCATGCCACGAAGCGGTAAATCAATGAGAGATGGAAAAATGTATCTGATGTTCAAACCTGCAATTAGCAAAGGGAGTCGTGAGCGTATTTTATTAGAGATGCGCAAAACAAATTTGCAGAGGAAAAGCGTGGACTCGATAGAGGAAATTGCCGGGAAACTTAATCCTAAACTTAGGGGATGGTTGAATTACTATGGTAAATTTGGCAAATATGTCCTTGATAGAGTTCTGCGAAAAGTTGATAATAGGCTCGGCAGTTATATTATGAATAAGTACAAACTCCGCTCGGTGAAGAAATCTTTTGAAATGTTGCATAACATACAAAAGGTTAACCCGAATTTATTTGCCCATTGGAAGTAGATTGAATAACAAGAGCCGTATGAAGGGAGATCTTCACGTACGGTTCTGTGAGAGGATTAGGCTGAAATGCTTTTTCCTACTCGACTCTTTAGCTTCAATTTATCCGTGACTCACCTCACGCATGCCGTAGCGAGATTCCGCCGAACTCAACGTACATACTTTCTTTCTTATATGTATAACAAATCCTGCTCTACGATTGCTGCTCGGCGATTTCTTTAACGTCAATTTTTCCGTGACTCACCTCACGCATGCCGTAGCGAGATTCCGCCGACCTCAACGTACACACTTTCATACGTACGACAAATCTATTGCAAACTATGCAAATTGATCACAGACACTTTCACCGGACCGATCTGTCCCGAATAATCTTGTGCGCTGCTATATAAATAATCTTCCGGACGGCCAACCAAACCTGCTTCGACCGGATTATTATGAATGTATTGAATCTTTGAAAGTGTAAACTTCGGACTATAGACTTCTTCTGCGTGGTTGTTGTATTGCCAAACTTGATGTGTTGATTTTTTCTTTTGCTTTGCTCCGCCTGCACTAAAAATTTCCAACACCCAATCCTTTCGACTCTCAGTTGTGGTTTTGAAATCTTTGATCAACATAGAAGAGGTAAACTTTTTAAAATCGCGAACAATGTTACTTAGATCAAAATTCTTTGCTCTGGCAATCATGTGCAAATGACTTGACATAATTACGTATGCAAAAATCTCCAGTCCCTTTTTGTCGACACAATAATTTAAACTGTCGCAGATGATTTGTTTGTGCTCTCTTCGCATCAAGGCATCGACCCACTCTACGGCGGTCATAGTTAGAAAATAAGCGGCTTCTTGTTTGTGGATTTGATAGGCATAGGGCATTGGACAAATTTA
>JANLRG010000079.1:0-1123 GCA_031361545.1 Bacteroidota bacterium | reverse complement strand
TTTCATTATCTTTTTCAATTTGAGAATGTTCTTTTTTGAATGTGAGTAAGGTGCAATACCTCCTCAGTATTTTTTAGTTTTTTTGTCATCGTAGGGTACAAACTTACGATGACAAAGAAGGCACTACCAAAGCGGATTTTGCACTAAGCCTTTTGATGTATTAATTTCACTTTGCGGAATCGGATACAAGTACATTTTAGGCGTAAAAACCCTGTCTTCTACTTTTATAGGCGTATAAATGAATGAACCGTCCGTTTTTTTAATAATTTCTACACCATTCAAAGGCGCGCCCAGCGTCTGCGGTGCAACCATCCAACGGCGCACATCCCAACTACGGTGGTCTTCAAATGCGAACTCCACACGTCTTTCGTTGCGAATCCGTTCACGCATCTCGGCTTGCGATAAGCCAGCGGGCAAAGCAGGCATAGCGATACCCGTTCGGGCGCGTACCAAGTCTACATATTTTTTAATATCAGCATTGCCTGGCGCGTATTCGTTGAGGGCTTCGGCATAGTTCAAATACATTTCTGCGAAGCGGAATATATTCCAAGACTGTACGCTCGTGGTATTTGTCAACAAATTGAGATTTTCATTGACGTGCTTTTTCAAGTAATAGCCTGTTTTTGAAGCTCTGATAACACCTTCGCCGTCTTTGCCACCTTTCCAGATTTCAACATTCCGCCCTTTAAAAGAGACATTATTCAGTAAAACAGTTAAGTCCAAGCGCGGGTCTCTATTAGCATAAGGAGCTGCAGCATGAACAGGATTGCTCCAATTGAACTTCGTACCATCTTTCATTTCGTAGGCATCTACCAAATTTTGAGAGGGCGTTGTGCCGCTTTGCCCTAAGTCGTAACCAACAGGGTAATTGGCTCTTTCAAAGTCGTTACTGACCCCATTTCGACGTGCAAAAATTGGTTCTGTGTAAGTATAACTATTGGTAATGAATAAGTTACGATAATTAGCGTAAATAGTATAACCCGTTCCAGTCAAATCTATGACGGCTTTGGCAGCATCAGCGGCTGCTTTCCAACGCGCTGAACGGTCGCCTGTAAGTGAAATCAAATCGGCTTGTGCAAAACCGCTTGCCCAAGAAGGTGTATTAAATAAATCGCTGGCAGCA
>JANLRG010000066.1:0-10295 GCA_031361545.1 Bacteroidota bacterium | reverse complement strand
GCGGGAGAAATTAGTTCCCACAGACTGCCGCAGAAGAGACAAAGAATTTTAGTTTAGAGAATCCGCGAAAATCAGCGGGAGAAATTAGTTCCCACGGACTGCCGCAGAAGAGCCGCAGAATTTTAGTCTAGAGAATCTGCGAAAATCTGCGGGAGAAAACATTTCCTGCTTATAGTAGAAGTGATAAAGATGTTTAGTCAAGTGAATCTGCGAAAGTCTGCGGGACAAATTAGTTCCTGCGGACATTTTTTTTGAATTCGTTATTCCACAACAACTCTCCCGATAACTCTGCCATCAGCATAAATAAAATAAATACCGTGGAGATTAGAAAAGTCCATCTCTGTATCCATAGTGTTTATTTTTTTAGAGAACATCACTTTTCCTAATATATTATTCACAGAAATAATTTCTACTTTTTTGTTCATGTGAATTTTCACTAATCCTGAACTCGGATTCGGATAAATGGTAGCATCATTACTAATTTCACTCACACCAGTAGTTGTATTAAAAGTGTTCGGAAGAGGATTAGGGTCTGCAGGAGTGCATCCTAATTGTTTGTATAGAAAATTGCTCACAAAATGTATCGTTGTGTCCATGTAGTTAGCATCTGCATAATATGGTACATGCGGTGCTCCATAAAAAGTATAGAACTCATTGTAAAGACCAATAGAATCGGCATAAGAACAAACAGAATAACTTCCATCAACAGTCATGATAGGGAATGCGCCAAGGAGATAAATAATATTGGTAGCATATGGAACCACATTGTCTGCCGTTCCATGCATAGCACAAAGAGGAACATCCGTTGAATGCATATATGTTTTATTTCCTAATGCCCCACACAAATCGACCACAGCATTAACAGTTGTAGGATATCCAGGATTACCACTATTCCCTTCTAAATTACCAAGCAGTGTAGTGTCGATAGAAGTTGGAAGTTCAGCGTAATCGTTCATATATCCTAAATGTAAAGCAGCAAATGCGCCGGCAGAACTTCCTCCTGCATAAACAATAGTTGGGTCTATCATGTAAGTGTTACTAGTAGCTGCGTCTTTTCTAAAAAAACGAATAGCAGATTTTAGATCCTGAACAGACCGATACACAGCATTTGTCGCATTGGCCTGGTTGTATGGAAAAGAAATTCCTAAACGATAATTTATAGAAGCACAAACATAACCTCTCATGGCAAAATGTTGGCAAAGCGCGACAACATCGTTATCATTTTTTGTCCCACTAATAAAACTTCCACCATGAACCCACACTATTAAGGGACGTTGTAGCATCGTGTCTCCATGAGGCTGGTAAATGTCCATCGTTAAGATCGTGTTGGCGCCATTGTAGTCGGTGTTTGCGCCAAATGTAACATCGTTGGAGGTGTCAATCGAAGAAAAAACTTCCGTGTCAAACCGTCCCGAAAAGCAATTAACCGATTGTGCATTTGAAGTGATAGCAAAAAAGATTGCCATAAATAGTGTAATTGTTTTTGTCATATTAGTGATGATTGTGTTATTTAGAATAAAATGGATTTATATTTTGAAAGTAAAGGTGTATGAAAATCATATTTCCCTTTAATTATATTTGATGATTCAGTATTCAATTTATACTCTTCCATTAACAATCTTCAATTAATAAATAGCTTCCTGAGAAATGATTGGTTCAGATTCATTGTTATCGTTCTTCTTTCAAATGTATCATCGAAATGGATTTGAATCTAGCTTCATGTTCTCAAATTCTCAATCTCAAATTCTCAATTCTCAAATTCTCAATCCTCAATTTTTTCTACCTGTCTGCAGTTTGTTTTGAAAATGCCAATGGGTTTTTGTTAATTAAGTCATACTCTTCTCTTTTCGTCAAAACATCAATTGCAGTATAAATAGCTGCACGGAAAGATTGCTCATCTGCTATTCCTTTCCCCGCAATATCATAAGCAACTCCATGATCTGGCGAAGTGCGAACGATTGGAAGTCCTGCAGTGTAATTGACACCATTTGAAAAACTGATTGTCTTAAAAGGTACTAACCCTTGATCATGGTACATGGCTAATACAGCGTCAAATTTTCTGTGTGTTCCTGAACCAAAAAATCCATCAGCAGGGTAAGCGCCGTAAACATAAATCCCTTCGTCAAAACATTTCTTAATCGCAGGATTAATAATTTCCTTTTCTTCTTTTCCGATTAGTCCATTATCTCCAGCATGAGGGTTCAATCCTAATATAGCAATCTTTGGCCTTCTCATTCCAAAATCACGTTTCAGAGAGGCATTAATCATTTTAATTTTAGCTACAATATTATCGATGGATAAGCCAGCGGCCACATCTTTAACAGGAACATGACCTGAAGCAACAGCAACTTTTAAGTCGTCGCTAACTAGAAACATCAGATAATCTTTCGTATCAAATTCATGCGCTAAGTATTCAGTATGTCCCTGAAACTGGAAGTCACTACTCTGAATTGTATTTTTATTAATCGGTGCAGTGACCAATACATCTATTTTATTTTCCTTTAAATCACGTACAGCATGTTGCAAAGAAAGTAAAGCGTATTTACCACTATTTTCATTTGCCTGACCATAGTCAATATTTACATCTTCTTCCCAACAATTAACAACATTTGTTTTACGTAAAATAATTTCATTACTATTCTTGATAGTAGTGTATTGAAAATCTACTAAGTTCAAATGCTTTCGATGAGCGGAGACCAATTTATTGCTTGCATAAAGAACGGGAGTACATACTTGGTGCATGCGATTATCTAAAAAAGTTTTGATAATCACTTCCAATCCTATTCCATTAACATCTCCACACGAGATTCCAACTTTAATTTTTCCTTCTATTTCCTGGTGGCTCATCGTAATTTTTTAAGCAATTTGTTTTAGTGAAATTATTTTGATGCGATAAATTCTGTAATCAAACGAACAGCTACTCCTGTTCCACCTTTTCCTCTATAGCTTGAAGGAACATGAAGGAAAGATGGACCAGCTATATCAAAATGCATCCAAGGATAATCGATGTAACGTTGTAAAAATTTTCCAGCAGTGATAGCACCTCCAATTGCGCCACCAATATTTTTCATGTCGGCAATGTCTGATTTTATCAAGTCGTCATACTCATCCCAGAAAGGCATTTCAGCTAAACGTTCGTAAACTTTTTCACCACTCATCTGCAACGCTTCTTTGTTTTTTCCTTCCACAGTGCCCATGCAAACAATTCCGTACGGACCAACTGCCATTGCTGCCGCTCCAGTTAATGTCGCAAAATCCATCACTAATTCTGGTTTGTATTTTTTAGCAAAATGCAAAGCGTCAGCTAATATCAAGCGGCCTTCAGCATCAGTATTCAAAACTTCAACTGTATGGCCACTCATCATCGTAATCACATCACCAGGAACATAAGCATCTTCGGCAATTCTATTATCTGTCGCTGGAACAAGTGCAATTACATGTATGGGTAATTTTGATTTTGCAATCGCATACATTGCTGAGCCAACAGCTGCCGCTCCTGCCATGTCGCTTTTCATATAATCCATGCTGTTAGGCGTTGGCTTTAATGAATATCCGCCAGTGTCATACACAACACCTTTTCCAATTAAAACAATTGGTTGTTTATTTTTTGCTTTTTTAGGTTTGTATTCCATTACAGTAAAAGTAGGAGGTTGAATACTTCCTTTGTTCACCGCTAAAAGTCCGCCCATTTTCAAAGACTTTATTTTTGCTTTGTTGAAGACTGTCACTTTAAAACCCGCAGCTTTTCCCATAGCAGCAAATTCTTTTGATAAGCGTACAGCTGTCATTGTATTTGGTGGTTCGTTGACCAAAGTTCTGGCATAACAAACGGCTTCTACTGTGTTTTGAAGTTGCTTCACCTGTGACTGTAAAAGACCTTTGCTTTTGATAGCAATTTCTTTCAATGAATTCTCCTCTTTCTTTTTCCCTTTACGATAGACAAGAAATTGGTAATTTCCCAATGAAATTCCTTCGGCACTTGCTAATGCTAATTCATTGTTACCAGATAAATTTGCGATAACAACTCTGCGAAAATGCCCGCGGTTGAGAGCTCCTTGAAAAGTATCTCCGTTTCGGCGACACTGTTCAAGTTGGTGATTCAATGTCTTGGATTGATCAGGTTGATAGACGGCAATTAGTCGTTTAAACTGATTGATAATTAAGCTTTTCTTATTAGCTTTCAGTTCTTTTTTGATAAATTCTATTTCAGAAGAGGAGAATATTCCTGATGGCAAAGTTCCTTTGTCATCGAGTAGTAAAAGAATTGAATCAGTTGACTTGTAAGAAGGTGTTAATAGGATTGTGGTCTGCATTTAAAGTTGTATTTTTGAAGGGTGGAAATTAGTTAAATATTTTTTAACCGTTCAAGATTGCAAACTTAACTATTCCGCAGCAAAATTGTTTTATTTCATATGAATTCAGACAAGTTATTTAAAGCAGCGCTGGCCTTCCAGTTTCTTAGTGGAGAAGAAGGTCAATTTCTTTATGAAAATGCTCCAACCGCCGAACTTATGGATGTCGGTAATCAGGTGAGAAAAATATATCATTCTGATAATAAAGTCACTTGGATTATAGATCGAAATCTGAATACGACCAATGTCTGTATTGCAAATTGTAAATTTTGTAATTTTTATAGAATCCCTGGACATAAAGAGGCGTATATCACTACAATAGAACAGTATAAGAAAAAAATAGAAGAGACCTTTCGATATGGAGGCGAGCAACTTTTGTTGCAAGGCGGCCATCATCCTGACCTTGGAATTGACTATTATGCTAATCTTTTTCGGGAGTTAAAATCATTATATCCTACATTAAAACTTCATGCGCTTGGGCCACCAGAAATTGCACATATTACAAAGTTGGCTGGCTCTACTCATACTGAAGTTTTGCGAACATTAATGGAAGCGGGTTTAGATTCGTTGCCAGGAGCAGGAGCTGAAATTCTGAACGATAGAGTTAGAAGATTAATTTCAAAAGGAAAATGTAGCGGTCGGGAATGGCTAGATGTAATGAGAGCCGCACATCAATTAAATCTTACGTCCTCTGCGACAATGATGTTCGGACATATTGAAACGATAGCAGAAAGATTCGAACATCTTGTTTCAATACGACAAGTGCAGAGTGAGAAACCAGCCGATGCAAAAGGGTTTATTGCTTTTATTCCTTGGCCATTTCAAGACGAAGGAACTTTGTTGAGCAGAGTGAAAGGAGTTCACAATACAGTTACAGGGGAAGATTATATTCGTATGATTGCAATTAGTAGAATCATGTTGCCGAATATTCAAAACATACAAGCCAGCTGGTTAACTGTTGGAAAAGAAATTGCTCAACTTTGTCTGCATTCAGGTGCAAATGATTTTGGTTCAATAATGATTGAAGAAAATGTAGTCTCAGCTGCCGGAGCGCCACATCGGTTTACATCGAATGGTATTCAAGATGCCATTCGTGAAGCAGGATTTATTCCGCAGTTAAGAACACAACAATATGAATACCGCGAAATGCCTGAAATCATGGAGCAACAAGTCATTAATTACTAACTGAAAATTCAGGATGAAACTATTGCGTTTCTTTCTTTTGTTATTGCTTATGTTTTGTAACGGTAAAAATACTTTTGCAACTCATAACCGTGCAGGAGAAATCAGCTATCAATGGATAGGTACAGATAGTGTGGACCTGACTTATAAAATTGTAATTGTTACCTACACGAAAACTTCTTCACCAATTGACAGGCCATCGTTAGATCAAGTTTTTCTCGGTGACAATACATCTCCTGTTTCTTTTCCACGAAGATATTCTGTAACGCTTTCAAATGATATTACAAAAAATGTTTACGACTATATTCATACCTATAGCGGTAATGGGTCATTTACAATTTCATTCATAGATCCGAATAGGAACGAAGGTGTCATTAACATTCCTAATTCTGTTGAGGTCCCGTTTTATGTGCAGAGTGTATTAGTAATCAATCCTTATTTAGGACCGAATAGTTCCCCGTTGCTTACTTATCCTCCAATCGATAGAGGTTGTGTCGGAAGAATTTTTATTCATAACCCCGGTGCACACGACCCTGAAGGCGACAGCTTGTCTTATGAGTTAGTAATTTGCGGAGGTGAAGGGGGGCAGCCAATTCCTGGATATACTTATCCTAATGCTTCAAATTCGTTTTCATTAAATCCATATACAGGAGATTTAATTTGGGATCAACCTGTTTCACCAGGCGAATACAATGTCGCTTTCAATGTGACGCAGTGGAAGCAAGGTGTTTTCGCTGGCTATGTTCGGCGTGATATGCAAATTGTTATTGGCGCTTGTACAAATAATCCTCCATTGATCCAGAGTGTAAATGATACGTGTGTTCTCGCAGGAGATACTTTACAATTTGATGTAACGGCTATCGATCCAGATCACAATCGAGTTGACCTCTCTGGTTACGGAGCTATTTTTCTTGATTCTGTTATTGCTGATCCTGCTCATCTCACTCGAATACAATTCAACAATGATACGGTTATCTCTCATTTTTCTTGGGCAACTAAATGTCATCACGTCAGATCGAGACCATATACTGCACTTTTTAGAGCACAAGACATTCAAAGTTTAGATAGTACTTCTTTGGTTGATATTAAGACTGTAAACATACGTGTCATAGCTCCGGCGCCTCCTTCAGTAACAGTTGTGCCAAATGGGAATTCGATAGATATTAATTGGGCAACATCTCCATGTACAGAGGCAATTGGTTATCGTGTGTATCGACGAACAGATCAATACCCAGGTGTGATTCAATGTCCGTGCGATAATGGCGTGCCAGCATATACCGGATATCAATTAATTACCACCATCAATAATATTGATTCTTTGCATTTCAAGGATTCGAATAGCGGAAGTGGTTTAGCGATTGGAGTGCAATATTGTTATTTGGTAACTGCTTTTTTTGTAGACGGGTCAGAAAGTTGTGCCTCTCCACAAGCGTGTACCACTTTGAAAAAAGATTTACCTGTTCTAACAAATGTTGATGTGAATAGCACCGATGTTGTGAATGGGTCGATCAATGTAATCTGGAGTAAGCCAACAGAAATTGATACTGTAATTTATCCTGGTCCTTATGAATATCGTTTATATCATTCAACGGGTTTTTCTGGAAATGCTTTTACACAAGTAGCTACTTTCTCTAATTTGACAGATACTATTTTTGTTGATACATTAATTAATACTGTTTCTACATCATGGACATATCGTGTTGACTTATACTATACAAATGCTGGTTCGTTAGTTTTAAAAGGGTCGTCTACAATTTCTTCATCGGTTTATTTATTGATTAGTCCGACTGATAACAGACTTAATCTCACGTGGAATTTCCAAACCCCTTGGACAAATTCAATATTCGAGATTTATCGTTTTAATAATACGACTTCTGTTTTTGATTCTATCACAACTGTCAACACGAATCAATACAGCGATAGTGGCTTAGAGAATGGAGTGCAATATTGTTATTACATCCGTTCAATTGGAAGTTATTCTACACCAGGAATTGTGAGTCCGCTTTTTAATAGATCACAACAAACTTGTGCAATTCCTATAGATAATATTGCTCCTTGTGCAACTCCTCTTTCTGTAAATTCAGACTGTAGTACTAATTCTAATTTACTTATCTGGGTAAATCCAAATCACACTTGTTCTGATGATGTCTTAAAATACTATATCTATTTTTCAGCCGGAGATAGCACAACTTTCGAATTGATAGATTCTGTTTTGACTGCAATGGATACAACTTATTTGCATGCAAACATTGAAGTGATTTCTGGATGTTATAAAGTTACTGCTGTTGATTCTGTCGGAAACGAAACGATGAATGCAATTGTTGTATGTGTCGATACCTGTCGTCAATATGTTTTGCCTTCTGTTTTCACTCCTAATAATGATGGACTAAACGATCTTTTTCACCCATGTGATAAAACCACCTCTCCTGAATTGCAGGCAAAAAATTGTCCAGCATATCAAAATGTGAAAAATGTTAATATGAAAATTTATAATCGTTGGGGTAATATTGTTTATGAAACGATGGACAAGGATATAAATTGGGATGGGAAGAATAAGGATTCAAAACAGGATTGTCCTGACGGTGTTTATTTTTATACTTGCAAAGTTTATTTCTATCGTATCTTTGGCGACGATGTAAAGGAGCTGCATGGCACCATTCAACTGTTACGAAATAAATAGTTTTACAAAATGTTTACTGGAATAATCGAAGGAATGGCTGAGGTGAACAGCTTTATTAAGGAAGGAACGAATATTCGTTTTTCATTGTCTTGTTCATTTGCGCATGAATTGAAGGTTGATCAAAGTTTGTCACACAATGGTATTTGTTTAACTGTGGTAAAAGTTGAGAATAATAATTATGAAGTAGTTGCTATTGACGAAACATTAAGAAGAACAAATTTAGGTGAACTAAGAAACGGCGAGAAAGTAAATCTTGAACGTTGTATGCAAATGAATGGACGTCTAGATGGACACATTGTTCAAGGGCATATTGATACTACAGCAAGAGTTGAAAAAATTACTGAAGAAAAAGGAAGCTGGCGATTTTTTTTCTCATACGATGAAAACATCTCTCATGTAACTGTTGAAAAAGGATCTGTCTGTATCAATGGTGTTAGTCTGACAGTGGTTGATTCCGGCCCATCAACATTTTCGGTTGCAATAATTCCTTATACTTGGGAACACACCAATTTCCATTCTATAAAAGTTGGAAGTCGCGTAAATATTGAGTTTGATATAATTGGAAAATACATTTCCAAATTGGTTTTACTGAACAGTGAAAAAAAATAATAAATATTATTTTACCTAATGAAAGTTACAGAGCACATAGCAAATAGTCAAGGCAAGACATTATTTTCAGTAGAGATTTTACCACCGTTAAAAGGTAAGAGCATCAAAAGCATTTATAGTATTCTCGATCCTATCATGGAGTTTAAGCCTTCATTTGTCGATGTAACTTATCATCGGGAAGAATATGTTTACAAGAAGCATCAGAATGGCTTGTTAGAAAAATTTTCTATTCGCAAGCGGCCTGGAACCGTAAGTATTTGTGCAGCAATATTAAATTATTACAAAGTTGATCCGGTTCCTCACATTATTTGCGGAGGATTTTCTAAAGAAGAGACGGAGAACGCGTTGATAGAATTAAGTTATTTAGGAATAGATAATTTGTTGTTGTTACGTGGTGATGCAATTAAATCTGAATCTGCTTTTGACCCGCATCCGAACGGTCATCATTTTGCTTCAGATCTTGTGGCACAAGTTTCAAATATGAATAAAGGGAAATATTTAGATGATGAACTTCAAGAAGTGACGCCTTCTGATTTTTGTTTTGGTGTTGCTGGATATCCGGAGAAACATTTTGAAGCTCCCAATCTTACTACAGATCTCCGATATTTAAAAGCTAAAGTTGATGCTGGTGCAACCTTCGTTGTAACACAAATGTTTTTCGATAATAAAAAGTTTTTTGAATTTGTTGAGAAGTGTCGTGAGTTTGGAATTAATGTTCCAATTATTCCGGGATTAAAACCAGTGACTTCAAGAAAACAAACCACCGTACTTCCAAAAATATTTCATGTTGACTTACCGGAGGAGTTAGCTGATGAAGTAGAAAAGTGCTCTACCGATAAGGAAGTAAAGGAGCTCGGTATAGAGTGGTGTATCCAACAGTCCAAAGAATTAAAAAATGCCGGCGTTCCGTGTTTGCATTATTACACAATGGGCAATGCAGATATTACAACAAAGGTTGCTAGAGAAGTTTTCTGATAGGAGCTTTGATGTTTTACGTTCGATCGTTTCTAGAAAAATTTAATACAAGCGAAAAGGTTTACTTGTTTTATCTTTTTTGATTGTCAGTTTTCGGCGAAGATTAATTTTGCACTATGACAGAAAATGAAATTTCTTATTCTATTCGTGGGGCAATTGTGAAAGTTTATAAAACGCTTGGACCTGGACTTTTGGAATCTGTTTATGAGGCTGCATTAGCTCATGAATTTAGAAAAGCCAATTTAAAAGTTCGATCTCAAGTTGGTGTTCCAGTTATTTATGACGGTGAAAGGTTGGAACTTGGTTTTAGAATTGATCTTCTTGTTGAAGAAAAAGTTTTGATAGAGGTTAAGTCTGTGGAATTGTTATCTCGTGTTCATCATAAACAAGTTCTGACTTATTTAAAACTGACTAAATTTAAATTGGGGATACTTGTAAATTTCAATGTCGATGAAATTACTTCTGCGATATTTAGGAAAGTCAATGGTCTGTGAATT
>JANLRG010000030.1:0-1315 GCA_031361545.1 Bacteroidota bacterium | reverse complement strand
TTAGGTTTTTTATCAGCTTTTGTGCTTTGCGCAATAGATTGAAAGATTGTCAAAAAACTTAAAAAAAGTAAAACATATCGTTTGGTTGTCATAATAAAATATGGGTTTGGCATATTGATTTAAAATCGGTATAAAATCCCTAATTTAAGTTGCCAAACAGGTTTATACTGAGGGGTATCCTTTAATTTGAAATCATATCCGCCTTCTAAAATGCTATGAAATTTTTCAAATATCCTATACTGAACACCTACAGCTGCTCGTAAAATACCAGTTTCAAAAGCAGCGTCATGGCGCATAGTTGTGATATGAGTGCTTTCTTTAGTGACCCGATTTGTAAACTCATAATTGAATGCTTCTTCTAATTTTGATTGCCCCACAATACTTGCACTTACATAAGGTTGCCACCTTTTACTATCGTTGAACTGATATTTTAATCCTAATGCGAATTGCCAATAAGGTTGAGTAACAGTCACATTTTGAAAATCATCGTTTGGTGTTGGCGGCGTTATGGTTGGAATATCGAGCCGTGGGTCGAGGCGATCTACTTCAAAACTGGTGTTCAATCGTTGAGCTTCACCTATTAATTGCAACCTGCGCCCAAGCAATATCCCACCTCTAAGCCCAAAATTGTAACCAGTTTGTCTTAAAATATTTGAGTTATTGATAAAAGCAGCACCACCCAAAACGCCTAATTCATAACCCTCAATTTTTATTGGATTGATAATAGGTCGCTTCTTGACTTCTTGTTTTTCAAGTGCTTTTTCAAAGGTTTTAGCTGCTGTATCAGCATCTATAGTGAGGGGGGCATCGTTTTTTCTAAGACCACCTTTTCAGATAAGCTATCGGCTTGTTTTAGCAGCAAAGTTGTCTTAGTAAGATTAAGGCTATTATTTTGCTTATTATCAGAGGTTTTTATAAGGTCTGAAATTGGTTTTGCTCCTCCTAAATGGTTCGCACTATCTAATGGATTTAATGATTTTACTTTATTAGGTTTGCCTGTATTTTTTAAAGGTTGCTGCGTTTGTTGAATAGTGGTTTGTTGAATAGTGGTTTGTTGTATTTCCTTTATGTCTGTTTGAACATTTGACTCAGCATTTTTATCCAAAATACTAATATTATCAGACTTTGCAACAACGGATGTCTTTGCATTTTCCGCTTTATATCCTTCCTTCTCTCCAGTATTTTCTATTGTCAAATGAGAAGTTTTACTATCAAAACCTTTGACATTGGATTCAAAAATCTCTCTCCTAACCACTGTTTGATAAATGGTATCATAACTATACACCACTATTTTATGATAAATAGTATCCGATTT
>JANLRG010000829.1:0-1478 GCA_031361545.1 Bacteroidota bacterium | reverse complement strand
GGCGTGTCTGGGAGAGGATTTAGATTTAATTATTCAAATTTTAAAAATAATCTAGGTGAAATGGATATTTATATAGGCAATAAGGAACCAGAATTATTCAAAAAAGTCAAATTAAAATTTAACTTATGTTCTTCAACTTACCAATTTCAGCAATTTTATGCAGCTTTTAAAGACTTCGAGAATAGCTATCGCGACCAAGCTTTTGATTTGTATGCAACCCCTGTTACATTTCCTGAATTTATTAAAAATGGTTATGGCTTTTTTGCGTGTTACAATACTTCTGATGAAATAAATGTCAATTTTTAAACAAAAAAACATGAATAAGATAATATTTATAATTTGGCTTTCTTTTGCTTTTACTGCCTTAACTGCTCAAAATGTTACAGTTAGTGGGTATGTAAGAGATGAAAATGGAGAACTCCTTGTGGGGGCAACTGCGTTTAATCCTCAAAGTAATAGAGGCGGCAATACAAATCATAATGGGTTTTATACATTGACAATGCCAATAGGCAAAAGTGATTTACACTTTTCATTTATTGGGTATGATAAAAAAAAATTAGACATAATAGTAGTAAATGATACAATTATCAATATTTCACTTCAATTTAATGCTCAAACTTTGAATGAATTTGAAGTAAAATCCTCAAAAGATATTTTAACCGATAAAATTAGTACAGTAAGACTGACTATTGAACAAATAAAAAAAATACCCGCCATTGGAGGAGAAGTTGATATCATAAAAGCATTGGCTCTCACTCCCGGGGTGAGCAATGGTACTGAGGGGTCTGCCGGTTTGTATGTTAGAGGAGGCACACCTGACCAAAATTTAATATTATTAGATGATGCTATTGTTTATAATCCCAATCATTTATTAGGTTTTATTTCTGTATTTAATCCTGATGCTATTAAAAATGTAGATTTGATAAAAGGTGGATTTCCGGCTCGATATGGTGGTAGATTATCATCTGTTTTGGATATTACAATGAAAGAGGGTAATTATCAAAAAAATAAAATAGAGTTTGGTATTGGCTTATTAAGTTCACGTTTTACGATAGAACGTCCTTTGATTAAAGATAAGTTGAGTCTGCTTATATCAGCGAGGACATCTTATTTAGGTTTATTTTTATTACCA
Source organism: Bacteroidota bacterium (assembly GCA_031361545.1). GTDB lineage: Bacteria > Bacteroidota > Bacteroidia > AKYH767-A > 2013-40CM-41-45 > JADKIH01. The sequence goes on along the minus strand of JANLRG010000829.1, from coordinate 346 downwards.
AGTCGGTTGGCTTATAAATCTGCTAAAACCGCGAGTTATACTAATTATTTCATGTATGATGTTAATGCAAAATTGAATTATAAGATTGATGATAAAAATCAACTTTATTTGAGTTTTTATCATGGGCAAGATATTTATGAAGATAAAAGCAAATATGAAAGAGATAGGGAATCAAAATTAGCTCTTGATTGGGGCAATACAACGCTTACATTAAGACATAATAGTATTATTTCTCCTAAAATTTTCCTTAAAAATATAATTGCCTACTCTAAGTTTTTCTATAAAACAAGCGATTATCAATTACGCATTGATAGTTTAAAAAATACCTTTGAAGAATATATTAACC
>JANLRG010000884.1:0-1565 GCA_031361545.1 Bacteroidota bacterium | reverse complement strand
ATCAGGTGCTGGATATTCCTTAAACAATCCCCAAAACCGCCTATGAAAAACAGCATTCCTCTCTGATACTACAACAAAAAAGCGATTATCTCCCCAAGAAATAATCGCTTTTTTGGTAAGTGCAATATACAACTACGGCTGCTTTCTACTATCACTTTGACTATCAGCAAAGACAATATCCTCATAAATATCGTTCAGCGTGAGAGTCGTATCGAACATAGGGAAATGGATGGTTTCTTCAGGTTCGGTGAGTTGAGTAGAAGATTTTTATCTTCTACTTTAGAAATGATTTCATAAAGGCTTCCTTTTATTTCTAAAACATTCATCTTTATTAGTTTTGATTTGAGATTCAAAGATAAATAAGTTATCCCAAAAAACAAACACACTCTATCCATAAAAAAGGCGTAAATGTCATTTCGAGGGACGAAGCAACTGAGTGCGTATTTCAAAATGAATCGATATACCCCCTTTGTCCTAAATATAACAACAGGAAAGGGTATTAGTGAAACCGCATAATTCCTTAGTCATCAAGGGATTATGCGGTTTTTGTTTACTATATGTTACATCACAACCTTATCAATTACTTTTCTTTTTCGCATTAGGGCTCTTAGATGAAACCACCACGGGTGTAGGAGCATTTATCTCTATGGTGAGTTCGTAAGCATTCACTTTTACTTCTATCGGTTTGGTCATTTGTCCGTTGGGCAATTTTTGAGGTTTTCGCCAATACGATTTTTGAATAACCAATTTTTGAACGCCGTTGCCAAAGTTATTGCTTTTATTAAACACGGCGAAGCGCGAATCTTTAGTAAAATTGGATTGTTCGACATTGCCTATTAAAACCACCAAACCGTCAGCTCCCGGGCGCGGCAAAACAATATTGGGCACACTCAGATTGCGTTGTTCTTCTTCTTTTATTTGTGTTACCGATGTGACTCTAAGCGTTTGATTGGCGTAAAACGAAATTTGAATGTCTTCATTAGGTGCATACAAAATGCCATTGGATTCATCTCGCGCTTTAAGCCTTTTGATACTTTTCAATGCCACAGTCACTTGATTAAAAGCGATTTCGATAGGCGGTTTAATCGTTTTTTTAAGCGCATATTTAATTTCACCAGATTCATACTGAGGGGGGTCGCCCGGATTGACACTCAAACAATTGCAGGTGGAATTGGGCCAATTAGTAGAAGTTTTGAAAGCGGCAGGCAATGTTTGTCGAATTTTGCTACTGACAAAATCAAGCAAAGTATTGCCGATGAAAAAATTCAAGGCTTGTTCACTGAACGAGGCATCATCCAAAAAAGGTTTGTCGATATTAGCGGCGATATTCACTGCGCCATTATTAGTGAACCAATCTTTGCAAGAGACAAAAACAGTAATACTTTGATTGATTTTTCGAGAAAAATACGGAATGCCTTTGTAACTGATATCGGTGACATTATATTCCACCATATAAGCAATACGCACCACATTTTCATTAGGGCGATCTGTAAAGGTCGTAACGGACATGCCCGGTTTAAAAATCTTGTGGGTAAAACTCAATTTCGCTTTCACACCCGTACTAC
>JANLRG010000837.1:0-2919 GCA_031361545.1 Bacteroidota bacterium | reverse complement strand
GACCTGATCATCTACGGGTCGAGCGAGTTTGGCTTCGTGCAGTTCGGCGAGGGCTTCACGTCGGGCTCCAGCATGATGCCGCAGAAGCGAAACCCGGATGTCTACATTTCATTTCTTGTTTTTTGGGATACAGAGTATAGTTATGATGGCGGCAATATTCAATATTCCATTGATGGTGGTATTACTTGGACGACAATTGGCTCTTCTTCTGAAATTACAAACTGTGGAACAAGTAATTGGTACAACATTGCAGGCGTGACTAATTTAAGTGGATTAACAAATCAAACATCTGGTTGGGCGGGAACGATTCAACCGAGCAGCGGTTCATGCAGAGGAGGTCATGGAATTGGTTCATGGGTCAGAGCCACTCACTGTGTGGCTGGTGCAGCAAATAAACCGCAGGTAATATTTCGCTTTACATTTGGAAGTGGCACCACTTGTAATGATTATGATGGTTTTGCATTTGACGATTTTACAATTGATCAACCACCTACGCAACCATATTCAATTACTTCTTCCTGCACAGGAAATTTAGAAGCGCAATTCACTATTAATAATTCAAATTGTTTCAACAACTACCTTTGGGAATTTGGTGATTCAAATTCCAGTAGTAATAACAGTTCCTCACCAAACCCTTCTCATAATTTTACAACGGGAGGAACCTATTCAGTAAGTCTTGCAGCAGGAGGTACCTGTGCAAAAGACACGAGTATTTCACTGTCAATAAATATTATTGGAGCCAATATTTCAACAACTACAGTTTCTTGTCAGGGTGATTCTAATGGCACAGCTGCAGTCGCACTCTCAGGTGCTACAGCTACTACAGCAATTCAATGGAATTCAGATCCACTTCAAAACACTTCGAGTATTAATAATTTACCAATTGGAAATTATTCAGTTTTAATTTCTGATCCCAATGCTTGCGGAATAAATTTAACAGCTCCAATTGTTGAAGGGCCTGATTCAAGACCGAGATTAAATATTGGAAACGATACAACCATTTGCCCGGGCAGTTATTTTATTATCAAGCCGCCAACATTCAGTCAATACCTTTGGCAAGATGGAAGCTCAGATTCACTTTTTATCGTCAGAAATTTCGGAGAATTTTTTCTTCAAGCAACAAATAATAGTGGATGTATTGTTAGCGACTCTTTGAAAGTGAAAGAAGATTGTTTGAATGATATCCTCTTTCCAAGTGCCTTTTCACCCAATGAAGATGGCATCAATGAATTATTCTACGGAGTAGGAACAGTTCCCATATCTTTTCTTTTGAATATTTACAATCGTTGGGGCGAATTAATTTTTGAATCATTAGATAGTTCAAAAGGTTGGGATGGAAATTATAAAGGACATCATTGTGAAGATGGAATTTATATTTTTAGATCGGAATATTCTTTTGATGATGTTGTTGTCAAACAGAAGGCAGGAAGAATATTTTTGATTCGATAAAATGTATGAAGAAAATATTTATCATTTTACTAATTTCTTACTCGTCAGTAGCCGCCGCTCTTCAAAGTGACTCAACCTCTTTTTTTTCAAAAAGTGAATCAGTCAATAAACAAAAAGCTCATCTAATTAATTATTCAGTCGCGGCTCTTTATCCATTGAGTATGAGTTGGCTTTATACACAGTGGTACACAAATTATCCTCAGAGCTCTTTTCATTTTTTTAATGACAACTCTGAGTGGTTACAAATGGATAAATTTGGTCATACCTGGGACGCATATAGTATTTCAAAGCCATTATTCCAATTATATAATTGGGCAGGCTATACCAACAAAGAAGCAACATTTAGATCTTGTGGAATTTCTTTTTTTTTTCAAACAACAGTAGAAGTTTTTGATGGTTTCTCCTCGCAGTGGGGATTTAGTTTTGGCGATGTGATTAGTAACACCAGTGGGATATTGCTATTCGGCGTACAACAACTTTCATGGCAAGAACAAAAAATAAAATTGAAATATTCATTTCATCAGACAATGTTTTCGAAATACCGCCCGAACCTTTTAGGGAATAATTTGCCAGAAAATATTTTGAAAGATTATAATGGACTAACCTATTGGATTTCTGGTTCACCATCTTCCTTTGTAAAAGACAATCATGGTTTTCCAAAATGGCTTGGACTCGCAATTGGCTTTGGGGCTGATGGTTTAGTAGGAGGAGAGCGGAATCCTTCAGAAGTTGATGGAAAAAATATTCCTGCTTTCGAACGTCGCAGACAATTTTACATTGCTTTGGATATTGATTTGGCAAAAATAAATACTAAATCAGAATTTATAAATAGTGTATTTCATTTAATAAATATTATTCATATTCCAACTCCAACAATTGAATTCACAACAAATAAAAAACCAGTTTTTCATTCTTTTTATTTCTAGGAAAGCGAGAAACTATTTTAATTTTAGTTCCATTAAAAAAGTTGTTCTCTTAAATACTGGATGAGTGTACTCCTCACTCGTTTGAAGAAATCCAAATTTCTTATACAGATGAATCGCAGCTTTAAGAGGGACAGCCGATTCTAAGGTAATTTTATTTGCATCATTTTTCTCAGCAAACGAAATACATTTTTTCATCAGTAATGATCCAATACCATAATTTTGGGCGTGTTCAGAAACAGCCATTTTAATAATTTCAAAACAAAATTCACCATGCGGAATTAAAGCGCAAGTTCCGACAACATCAGAGTTCATCAATGCAAAAAACACAAAACCGCCATCACTAATTAATTTTTCTGGGTTAGAGAGCAGCAGCAAATCTGATTCTGTAATAAAATAATATTTATTTAACCACTCTTCATTTAATGATTGAAAGTATGAGCGGTATTTTTCATCAAAATTAACTATTGAAACATCCATAACTTTTTATAATTATCAATCAATTTTATTTCTTATTAAGAAAAGAGGAAATTAGTCGTTTACAAAG
>JANLRG010000810.1:0-2593 GCA_031361545.1 Bacteroidota bacterium | reverse complement strand
CGTTAATCCGAAAGTTTCTTTTGCTATGGTGGCAGTTAAAATAGAATAGTCTTTATTTTCTGTAACGCCCCGCTTTTGCCATTCCTCCGTCAATTCTTTTCGGACTTCGATGGTTTTCATCCTGCGCGTTATCCACTCATCGGTATAGCCTTTAGCTTTATAAAGTTCTATTTGCCTCTGTGATAAAAGCTCAGGATTTTCGGTTTCTTGAATGGTTCTTTTACCCTGTTCCGCTAACCACAGTTTTAATGGTTCGGCTTTTGGTGACGGTACGGACATAATAATCCTAAAAATACCCTCAGTATTGGCACAATCTGTTGGTCGCATTTTACCATCAGGCGCAAGGAATTTGAACTTCTCGCAAATTGCGAGAAGTTGAGATTCTCGGTATTTTAGTTTGTGCCAATAGTCAGTACGCCCTGTCAAAATTTCAATGACATCTACTACCGAAAAATACCACTGCTCATTGTGCCAAATTTTTCTAATTTCTTTACCCTCAAAAGGGATAGGGTTTAAGTTTTCCATTTAAAAGAATATTTACGTTACGGTTATAATTTTCCTTGTAAGCTATTTCAATCAAAAATATGAGGCTCTAATTTTTGTAAAATATTCATTAACCCACCTGCCAACATTGGTTTGGCTATATTTTCTTCTATATTTTGATGAGTGTCGTAGGTACGACCAAACATACTATTTTTTAACTGCTCAACAGCTTGAGGTATCAATTCTGATTTTTGAATAATTAGGTTTTTAATGATCGCTAATTTCCGTTCATTTTCAAGGCGCCGTTGCTCATTTTTTGCTTCCGTTTCCAACTGTTTTGCTTTATATGCAGCATCAACTTTGGCTTTTTTGTCGGTTAATTTTTGCGCTTCGGTTATCTTTTTTTGTTCTTCTTTATCTTGATATCCCCCCCTCAGTGCTTCGACAAAAAAACCCGCCACATTGCTCACTTTACCAGTTTCTAATGCTTTTAGCGTAACTTGTATAGCCTGTCGCACCTCCTTTTCACTATGGGTATCAAATAAAGTCATAAAAATTTTCAAGCTAACGCCAAACTGCACGACGACGACTTGGGATAACTCTAAAATCAATTTCTCTTTATCAGATTCAGAATGGCTAATATCAATAACCAAATTTTGCTTTTTGCTAAAAAGAGTTGCCTCATCCCCTACCCCATTCTGTAGCAATGTACGTTTGACAGTGAGATTTTTGAAAGCGGATTGATTTTTATCAGGCTTATCAGGAGTTCTATCAAATAACTCATTTTTGCTAATATGAAACACCAGCGATTCAATTTTTTTACCCTTAGCCCCTTTTTTTTCTACATAGCTGAAACTAATATCGCAAAATTTGGCTAAATCATGCTGTGCTTTTTCGATAATACGCCTTTTCAAATCCTTATAAGATTTGTAGATGTTTTTGACCTCCAAAATAGCCCTCAAATACTCGATCTCAAACTCAATGCTTTTTTGATATTCGTGGCTTTTGAGAATTTCATACATCCGAAAAGAATAGGTGCTTTGCAAGTCAATTACATTCCGAATATCATATTTCAAAAACTTTTCCTTTAGTTCCAATAAATGCGGTCTGAGGGCATCATTAAACTCTATCTCAATGTACTGATTTTCGCCCTTTTCATCGGCAGGAATAGTGTATTGTTTAATCAACTTAATAAAGCCATAGCGCAAAAAACCTTTCTGTGTGATATAGGGTATTTCAATCGTTTTATCAAGACTTTTAGGGGCTTCGATAATCGCATTATAAACCAATGCACCATCACTTGCTTTAAAAAACTTGATGATGTCTTTGATATTCATTTTTATTGGCTCAAAATCCGTGTGTTCTTTTTCCAATTGGCTGATGGCATAGACAAAAACCCTTTTTTGCCACAGCGACAAATCATACTTAGCGTGAACCAAATCATTGGAACTGACGACTAAGCTGTTCTTAATTTTAGTTATATCCATTATAAAAACTTAGCAAAAAATGTTAAACGCTATATGGCGTTACAAATGTAAGATAGATATTAAAAAGGACAAACAAAAGGACAGATTTTATTCAATGTCCTTTTAATTATTGAAAAACCCTTTTTGTATCCAATAAAGTGTTTTCAAAAGGGGATTTTCAAAAGGAAAGATGTGTTTTTTAAGAGTTACCGTAAAAATGTCCTTTTAGCTAACAAAAAATAGACTGGGAATTGCATAAATACCGTAAAAATATCCTCATTCTACCGTAAAAATGTCCTTTTACCTCCGTAAAAATGTCCTTTTACACCGTAAAAATGTCCTTTTACCTCCGTAAAAATGTCCTTTTACACCGTAAAAATGTCCTTTTAGGTGCATCTAATTCATTGAAAATCAATTAGTTAGGCTAATCTAAACATATAAACAATGTTAAACAGTTAAACAACAACAATAAAAAAAAAATAAATAAAAAAGATTCTGTTGTTGTTTCTTTTATATATTAATTGTATTAAAAAGGACATTTTTACGGTAGATTCATCAATTGGAATAGCCTAAGTATAAACGTAAAAAATTAAAATTTAAATGGCAGTTTTTAATTTAAAAAATTCATTTTACAAATTTATTGT
>JANLRG010000734.1:0-2738 GCA_031361545.1 Bacteroidota bacterium | reverse complement strand
AATGGGTCAAACATTCAGTAGCCCGCTATGGAAAAACAGAAGTTGAAAGCTGGTATTGGGAACTTTGGAACGAACCCAATATCAAATATTGGAGTGGCACAGTTCAAGAGTTTTGTAAATTGTATGACTACACTGTGGATGCCGCCAGACGTGCTTTACCGACTATAAAAATCGGCGGGCCCGATGCTACGGGACCCAGTTGGGATAACGCAGCAAAATTTTTAACGACCTTTCTAAAACATTGTGTTTCAGATACCAATTATGTAACGGGGAAGATTGGAACGCCCATAGATTTTATCGCTTTTCATGCCAAAGGCGCGCCTAAAATCGTCGATAATCATGTGCAAATGAATATGGGTACGCAATTGAGGGATATTGCCGCTGGTTTTAAAATTGTTACCTCTTTTCCAACTTTGAAAAATTTACCCATCATTATCGGTGAATCTGATCCTGAGGGCTGTGCAGCTTGTGGCATGAAAACAAATCCCCAAAATGCTTACCGGAATGGCACCATGTATTCAAGTTATACTGCCGCTTCTTTTGCTCGAAAATATGCTCTTGCCGACTACTATAAAGCCAATCTTTTGGGTGCGGTGAGTTGGTCATTTGAGTTTGAAAATCAACCTTATTTCTACGGATTTCGAGATTTAGCCACCAATGGCATTGATAAACCTGTGCTCAATGTTTTTAGAATGTTTGGTTTGATGTCGGGCAAGCGAGTAGCCATAACAGGCAATCAAGCCTATAATTTCGCCCAAATTCGAGATTCAAGCGTGCGTGGTCAACAAGCTGATATTGATGCCCTTGCGAGTAAAGACGGGCATTCGGCGGCGGTGATGCTTTGGCATTACCACGATGATGATGTGCCAGCACCCGATGCTCCTATTGAAGTAAATTTGAAAGGTTTTACTACAAAAATCGTCAATTATCACCATTATCGCATTGACAATGACAACAGCAATGCCTACGAAGTATGGAAAAAAATGGGCTCACCAGACAATCCCACCAAAGAACAAATAGCTATTTTAGAAAAGTCCGGGCAATTGACTTTATTGACTTCGCCGACTTATATCAAAACCAATAACGGTGAATTGAAACTCAATATTCAATTGCCCAGACAAGGTGTTTCATTGTTGAAATTTGATTGGTAATTCCCTTATTTTTTTCTCCAAAGGTCATGTTCAATGGGTATCGCGTCTCCTATCATCTCCAGTAGTTCAATAGCATTCAAACTCCATTGTGCCGTATTATTGGTTGACACATTCTGCACTTCCAATATTGAGCGCAGCACGTCAGGAGTTTTGACTATTTGAGTCGGAAATGTAGAATTGTTTTTATAATATCCCATCATTAAAAACTCATCCCATACCTTTTGAGCGCGTATGTTATCTTTGGTTTGAAAAGCATAATAAGCAGGCAATCGGCAATAATGCGGCGATAAAGTACCCAATTGCACCTCTTTTTTGAATATTTTAAACGTTTTCTCCTTCGATGCCCCGTACATATCAGCGTATTGTAGCCATAAACGCTGCCAATTTTCATCTTTCAAATAGCGGCTGAGTTCAAAGGCAATTTCGGGACCGCCCATTAAAACACTGAGGTGCGATTGTCCAATATCCTCCGCAGCCAATTGATACATCTCACCTGTTTTAGAATCATATCCAAAAGCACCTTCTTTGCCTGAAAAAAAACCATAAGGCATTTTTGAGAAACTTTTGACTCCCCTCAGTATTTTATCCCGCCAACGGGTATCGCCTGTTCGTTCCCATTCGGTCATCCAATTACCCACTAAAGCGAGCCAATCGGGTCCGATTCGGGCATGAGTGGGATATTGAGATGGCAGTAAAATCATGCGCAACGGGTCAATTTTCGTCATAGCTTCATCCGCATTAACGACTTCGCGCATGAGTTCCCCAGTTCTTTCATCGGTCGTCAAATAATAATAAAAACGCTTTAATGAAGCTTGGCTGATACGCACTTCTTTAGAGCCACAGCCCCAATGCCGTACATTATGCCTTGACCCTAAACCGGCGAATCGACCCAAATGATAGACATCCACCTCGCTCGTGTGTCGTGTCATAGCCTCTGCCATTTGAAAAATATCGGCTCTACCTGTCCTTAAAAAGCTGTACCAAAGCCATAAATCAGGCATTAATTCCGTATTCGCCCAAGCAAATCCACCAATATCGTATCGCCATGAGTGACGCACATTGTCGTAGCTATGCATGACATCGCCATAATTCCAGAAGCCATACCAACGGCGTTGCTCTATTTCTTTTTGATAAAATAAAATAGCTGTATCTAATTGATTTTCAATCCATTCTCGCCCTTTTGACGTTCGATTGGGCAAACTCCAAACCCCAAATGCCCCTGCATCATGCAAATACTGAGGGGTACACATCAGCAGTGGTGGGTGTTCAATAGCATCTGATATTTCACTCAAAACAGCATTAGAAGGGACCTTTTGATGAAAAAAAACAGTAAGTTCGCTCGTGCGGGCTACGCCTTGTGCCGTTGAAAATCCAGGCTGCACATCCTCATAACTCGCTTCCAAACCATGACCATATTGCAAGGTATCATAGTTACGCATATCCATGGCTTCACCATAAGGCGACCACATCCACTCCCTTAGTGTAGCGGTATTGGAGGACGCATTTTTGACCTCCACCGCCGCCGGATGTGATTGCCAAAAATGACGAATGCCCAACGATAAGCCACCTGACACATCGCCTACAAAC
>JANLRG010000562.1:0-23645 GCA_031361545.1 Bacteroidota bacterium | reverse complement strand
CAATTTATTCTCAATTTTCATTTTTAAATTTATTCTCAATCTACAATCATCAATTTTCAATTCCAAAGGCCTGTCTTCAATCATCAATTTTCACTTCCGAAGACATTTCTTCAATCAATAATTTTAAATTTATTCTAAATTCTAAATTTTTAATTTTATCTTCAATTATCAATCCTCAATTTTCAATTCCGTAGGTATTTTTGTTTGACTTCGTCGAAGGTTGGAAAATCGTTGTAATGCCACATGGCCTTTACCACTCCTTTTTGTAAAAGCATCAGCCCAGGATTTGAGCGAATCATTGTCTTGAGAGTGGTGCCGTCTGTATAATTATATTCAAACATTGAATTATGTTTATGTCGAAAATCTTCCACCTCTTTCGGTGCAGATGCTGTTAATCCCATAAATTCCACACCAGCCTTTTGACATAATGCTACAAAATCATTCACTTTGTTTTGAATTTTATCATCGCTGTGATTGATGTCATAGGCAACTAACAAAAAGATATTTGGTTGGGCTAACACGTCGTTCGTAATATCTGATCCGTCGGCTGTACTTATTGTAAAGTCATGAATAGCTGGTTTATCGCCTTCCACAATTACTTTGTCTTTTCTGTCAACAAATTTATATGTTTCGTCAAGGGTAGAAAGTTGATTGATGTTAAGTTCCATCTGCTTCCCTCCTTTTTCATAAATGAAAACCATGACTACACTATCTTTCTTTGCATTGGGCGGCAATTGCATTCCAGCTGGAATACTCTTCCCTATTGCATAAGGTCTGAAATCAATTACTGGTAAATGTTGATAGCAATAAACTGAAAAAGAAAACGATGCTATGAATCCTAAATAAGCAGCATAAGTAGAAACCTTTTCTCCTAACAATGGCTTGATGAGATTCTTTCCAATAAAAATAAATAAAATCAATACCAACAACACCACATCTTTCATGAACGATTGATAAGGCGTTAAGTGAAGTGCGTCGCCGAAGCATCCGCAATCTTTTACAACATCAAATTTCCAACTGTAAAAAGTCAAGAATGTAAAAAACACAATCATCAACAAAAGCGACCAAGCTGTAAATTTCATTTTTGCTCCTAAAAGAAGTGCAATACCAAGTCCGATTTCGAATGCACAAATAACAATGGCAAGCGCCAAGGAAATGTGAGTCAACCATGGCATGTGAAATACTTGGAAATACTCGTCAAGTTTATAAGAAAACCCAAGTGCATCATTGGCTTTGATAAATCCGGAGATAATAAATAAAACTCCGACAAGGATTCTTGAAATCTGTGCTAATACTTTCATATCACAACTGTTATTAAAATTTTTCTGATTCTAACTTAATCAATGCAAAGACTGAATAATTAATGATGTCATAATAATTTGCATCTATTCCTTCGCTAACTATTGTATTCCCTTTGTTGTCTTCAATCTGTTTAATGCGCAATAACTTCATCAAAATTAAATCGGTCATCGAGCTTGTTCGCATCCCTCTCCAAGCTTCGCCGTAATCGTGATTCTTATTTTCCATTAGCTCCTTTGATTTTATTACGTGAAAATCAAAATGCTTTTTCACTTCCTCCACCGGCATCTCCAAATTAGATTCATTTCCCATCTCTAATTGAATGAGAGCAATCACACAATAATTGATAATGCCAACAAATTCTGCATCGATGCTCTCATCAATTTTTTGAGCTCCTTTTTCTTCAATGCTTCGGATTCTTTGAGCTTTAATTAAGATCTGATCGGTAATCGAACTCAATCTTAAAATTCTCCATGCAGTCCCATAATCTGCCATCTTTTTGATGAAAAGTTCTCTGCAACGATCGATAATCTCGCTATAATGAATGGTTGTACTTTTTGCCATATTCTCTGCCTGCTTTTTAATGGCGACTACTGATTCCATTTCGTGTTTGTTTACTAAATTTCGCTCAATAATCGTTACTTAGCACTTCAATTGAACAGGTGCGAAGATATATTTTTTATGATGAAATTTAGCCTAAACTGCCAAGGAAGACTTCTGGATTTATCAACACCAGCAGTCATGAAAATCATAAATTTGACTCCTGATTCATTCTATAATAAACAATCGGAAGCCACTGACTTTTCCATCCTATCATCTGTTGAGGAGGCATTGTCTAATGGAGCGAAAATAATTGATATCGGTGCTCAGTCAACTAGACCTGGCGCTCAACTGATTTCCAAAGAAATTGAATGGGAAAGGATAAAAGGTAAAATAAAACTTGTTCAAAAAGAATTCAGTGAAGCTTTTATTTCAATAGATACTTTTTATTCATCAGTGGCCGAGAAAGCCGCCGATGAAGGCGCTGTTATTATTAATGATATCTCTGGTGGAACAATGGACGACTCTCTTTTTGATACTGTCGCTCGTTTGAAAATTCCGTATATTTTAATGCATATCAAAGGCACGCCACAAACAATGCAATCGAATCCGACTTACGAAAATGTTGTTTTGGAAGTATGGAATTATTTTTTGGAGAAAATAAACAAACTCGAAAAATTAGGAGTGGATCAGCTAATAATTGATCCCGGATTTGGATTTGGAAAAACAATAGAAAACAATTATTCGCTGCTGAAAAATTTGCCTTTCTTTCAAAATTTAAATCGCCCTATTCTCGCAGGAGTCAGTAGAAAATCCATGATTACAAAAGTGCTCAACATAAAAACTGAAGATGCTCTCAACGGAACAAGTATTTTAAATACACTCGCAATTATGAATGGAGCTTCTATACTGAGAGTCCACGATGTTATACAAGCTCAACAGGTGATAAGTCTTATGGAAGAATATGCTAAAGTTCAATAATATTCTATTAAATTTGTCAAACTACATTTTCTAAGAAATGGATTTATTTCACATTGGCTTCCTAACTATACGATTTATTGACCTTGTCGATATTGCCATTGTGACTTTTCTTTTATACAAACTTTACAATTTATTAAGAGGAGGTGTTGCCATTAATATCTTCATAGGACTTCTTACTGTTTACGCTTTGTATTGGATTTGTGTGAAAGTATTAAACATGCAATTGTTAGGGACAGTGTTAGGTCAATTTATCAGCGTGGGATTTATTGCCCTGATAATTGTTTTTCAACAAGAAGTCCGACGATTTTTAATTGTCTTAGGAACCAATAATATTCTTTCCAAAAATAATTTCACCAAACAATTTTTACCTTGGAATTGGCAAACACAAAAAAACCCGCCATTGGATATTTCTGCTATCGTAAAAGCGTGCAGACAAATGTCTAAAAGTCGTACAGGAGCAATTATTATTCTTGCCAAATCATCACAGCTGAAATATTTTGCCAACACAGGAGATTCGATGGATGCAGAAATCTCACAACGGTTGATTGAAAGTATTTTCTTCAAAAATTCTCCTCTTCACGACGGAGCTATTATTATTGCTAACAATAAAATTACAGCTGCCAGATGCGTTCTGCCTGTAACTGAAAATATAGAACTTCCTGCTCATCTTGGAATGAGACATCGTGCTGCAATTGGAGTAACAGAACAAAGTGATGCTGTTGCCTTAGCTGTCTCAGAGGAAACTGGCGATATTTCTGTATCGAAAGAAGGGCAAATAGCAATTAATATTTCGCTCGATGAATTAGAAAGAAGATTGAGAGAAGAATTTGAACAATAAAATAAATTTAGTTCTCTAAATAATTACTTCTCATTTAATGCAGCAAGAGAGTCCGACTTGTGCTCGAACATTCTAACTAAATCTTCATCACTCAACCCAGCTTCCAATTGCATTAAAGTCGCATTGGCAGAAGACGCCATTGGATCGTTTGGAAATTTCTGTGCAAAAATTCTATACTTCTCTTTGGCCGTCTCCACCAAATGAAGTTGAGTATCATATATAAAAGCTTGGTAAAAAAGTGCCTGAGCCACCTTAGAATGATTCGGAAATTTGACGATAATTCTTTCTAACAATTGAACTGCTATATTCGGCTCATTTAATCCGACCGATAAATCAGCAGCTTTAAATAAATAAGTTCCTGAGAGAGTATCATTCAAATTTTCATCCGCAAATTGAATATACAACTTTCGAACCTGCGCTGATAAGGCAGTGTCCTTCATTGGGACTGAATCACTCAATAGCTTTTGTTCTAGCTGAGAAATTTCCTTGATTTCTTTTTCTCTTTTGGAGAAGCAAGAAACCAAACCAATTAATATCAAAAGTGATACACATGTTAGAGAAAAAGAATTGCGAATTTTCATACTTATTTTATCTGCTCCGAATTGGAAATTTCATTTTATAATCAACATCAACTTTCCCTTGAGAAATATTGAGTAATTTGTTTTTCAGCAATCGCTTTCTTAAAGGAGAAATTCTGTCTGTAAATAAAATCCCTTCTGTGTGATCATATTCATGTTGGATAATTCGAGCACATAAACCAGAATAAGTTTTCTTGTGCAACTTCCAATTTTCGTCATAGAATTCGATATAGACTTCTTCTTTTCTTTTAACATCTTCGCGGACAGAAGGAATTGACAAGCAGCCTTCATTAAACTTCCATAGTTCTCCTGATTCTTCTTTGACAACGGCATTGATAAAAATTTGCTTAAAATCTTTTACTTTATCTTCTTCAAATGGAGAACCGTCAATAATAAACAATCGAATTGACAATCCAATTTGCGGCGCAGCCAATCCAACTCCACTACTGTCATACATTGTCGCAAACATATTTGCAATCAACAGATCTAACTTAGGATAATCCTTTGAAATTTCGACTGCCTTTTTCTTTAATATCGGATCGCCATACGCTACGATTGGATAAATCATACTCTTCTCTTTTTCAAATTTGGTTTGCATTCATATACGACTGCAAAATGATTACTGCACTGGTTTGATCAACAATACTTTTATTTTGCCGATCCGATTTTTTTAAACCACTCATTAACATAGCTTGTTGAGCCATCTTGGAGGTAAATCGTTCATCGTAGCGAGCTACCATCATTTCAGGGAAATTTTTTTTCAAGGCACTCACAAACTGCTCTACATATTTAGCCACTTCCGATGGTGTATTGTCCATTTGTTTCGGCTCTCCCACCACTACACATTCGACTATTTCCCGCTCAAAATATTTTTTCAAAAACAGAATTATATCTTTTGAATGGATAGTATCGAGTGCGGTGGCAATAATTTTATTGGTATCAGTGACAGCAATACCAACTCTTTTTGTGCCATAATCAATCGCCATTATCCTCCCCATTTTGCAAATATAATTGAATTTCGCTTTTCTTTCAGACTAATGTAGTCAAATATCAACATTAACAGGAAAATTTCAGATTCAATCATTCGATACATTCCAAATTGTATCTGATGTTTTTCTCTAGAAGTTCTAACCTCGAATAACCTTCAAAAATCAAAAAAATGCTTTCCTTTGTGGCCTTATTTGAAAACTTATGAAAGAACTTATTGAAGCTGCATGGGAAAATCGTGAGCTATTGAAAGATGAAAATGTTCTCTCAACAATTCGGACGATTATTGAAGAACTTGATAAGGGTAGAATGAGAGTTGCTGAACCAAATGGGGCTGGATGGAAAGTAAACGACTGGATTAAAAAAGCAGTTATACTTTATTTCCCAATTCAAAAGATGGAAACACTTCATGCCGGACCAATGGAGTTTCACGATAAAATGAAATTGAAAAGCGATTATGCTTCGCAAGGTGTAAGAGTTGTTCCACATGGAATTGCAAGATATGGAAGTTACCTAGCAAGAGGCGTAATCATGATGCCATCTTATGTCAACATTGGTGCTTATGTTGATGAAGGAACAATGGTTGATACGTGGGCAACAGTAGGTTCCTGTGCCCAAATAGGAAAACACGTTCACTTGAGTGGTGGTGTTGGTATTGGTGGTGTTCTCGAACCAGTTCAAGCTGCTCCTGTAATTATTGAAGACAACTGCTTTATTGGATCGCGATGTATTGTTGTTGAAGGCGTACATGTAGAACACGAGGCCGTATTAGGAGCCAATGTTGTTTTGACGATGTCAACAAAAATCATTGACGTTTCAGGAGCGGAACCTGTCGAATATAAAGGACGAGTGCCTTCAAAATCGGTTGTCATTCCTGGATCGTTTACGAAGAAATTTTCAGCAGGAGAATTTCAAGTTCCTTGCGCCTTGATTATAGGAAAACGGAAAGAGAGTACTGATAAGAAGACTTCTCTTAACAATGCTCTTCGCGATTTTGACGTTGCTGTGTAATCGATAGAAAATGAAATTTCTTGTTATTCAAACTGCTTTTACAGGAGATGTAGTTTTAGCTACAGCCTTACTAGAGAACATCCATACCAATTTTTCTGATGCTGAAATTTCAATAGTTGTCCGTAAAGGAAATGAATCGCTACTGCTCCATCATCCATTTGTCAAAAACATTTTCATTTGGGATAAGAAAAGAAATAAATTCAGGAATCTTCTTTCTTTAATTTCTAAAGTGAGAAAAGAAAATTTCGATGTAGTGATCAATCTCCAACGCTTTGCATCTTCGGGTTTATTGACAGTATTATCAGGAGGAAAAGAAAAAATTGGTTTTGCAAAAAATCCTTTCAGCTTACTTTTTTCAAAACGTTTTCCTCATAAAATTGGCGATGGAATGCATGAGATTGAAAGAAACCAACAATTAATTCAACATCTTTCAAAAAGTGAAATTAGTAAACCTGCACTATATCCCAACAAAACTGAATTTGATAGAGTTCTAGAATATCAAAAGTCTGACTACATTACCGTATCACCAGGTTCAGTTTGGTTTACAAAAACTTTTCCTGCCTATAAATGGATTGAATTGTTGGACTTGTATTCAGAAAAAGAAAATAATACGACAATATATTTACTGGGTTCGAAATCTGAAGCTAATCTTGGGAAAGAAATTATTTCAAAATCTAAAAATAAAAACATTTTCAACCTTGCAGGTTCTTTATCTTTTCTAGAATCTACAGCGCTGATGAAAAATGCAAAGATGAATTATGTAAATGATTCAGCTCCGATGCACATGGCCGGAGCTATCAATGCGAATGTGACAGCTGTTTATTGTTCGACAGTTTCTAATTTCGGTTTTGGCCCGTTGAGTCAACATTCGAAAATTGTTGAAACAACTCTTAGTCTTGAATGCCGCCCTTGTGGACTGCATGGCTATAAAGATTGCCCACTTACACATTTTAAATGTGCACATTCAATTTCAATCGATAGTGTTTATCAAAAATTATGAACGAAGAATTAAAAATCGAAATAAAAAAATCACTGGAAGTTCTTAAAGCCGGAGGACTTATTTTATATCCAACCGACACTATTTGGGGTGTAGGATGTGATGCAACAAATGCAGCTGCAGTAAATAAAGTATATGCATTAAAAAGGCGCAGCGATTCAAAAAGTTTAATATTGCTAGTTGAAAATGAATCAAGAATTCTATCCTATGTCAGAGAAGTACCTGAGCAAGCGTGGGCATTAATTGAATTTGCAGAAAAGCCATTGACTATCATTTACGAAGAAGCAAAAAATCTTCCGAAAGAAATTGTTGCAGAAGATGGAAGCATCGCCATAAGAGTAACAAAAGATGAATACTGCAAAAACCTACTCGGCCTTTTTAGAAAACCTCTTGTCTCTACTTCTGCAAATATTAGTGGTGATAGTGCGCCGTCATCTTTTAAAGATATATCAGACGAAATAAAAAACGGAGTAGATTACATTGTCAACTGGAGACAAAATGATAATAGACCTCAAACACCATCTACAATTCTCCGACTGAGAAAGGGTGGCTTATTTGAGTTTATTAGAAAATAGAAAGTTTAATATGTTCTCAAATTGCGAATAAGATATATCTTTGCTAACCCAACATGGGAGCAATGAAAAAGCACTTACAGCACCCCATTTTTACAATTATAGCAGAAGAAGCGATGGCCATGAATGCTGAAGCATTTGTTGTTGGTGGTTATGTGCGCGATATTTTTCTAAAGAGAGAATCCAAAGATATTGACATTGTTGTTTTGGGAAGCGGAATAGATCTTGCTCAACGAATTTCTAAAAGATTAGGCGACCATGTTCATGTCAACTTTTTTAAAAATTTCGGAACAGCCATGCTCAAAATTGATGACTTAGAAGTTGAATTTGTTGGAGCAAGAAAAGAATCTTATCGCCTTGATTCCAGAAAACCGATTGTAGAAGAAGGCACCTTAGTGGATGATCAAAAAAGGAGAGATTTTACAATTAACGCAATGGCTCTTCATTTGACTCCTTCCAATTTTGGCGAACTCTTAGATCCTTTTGATGGAATTAATGATATTGAAAATAAAATAATACAAACTCCATTAGATCCATCAATTACATTTAGTGATGATCCGTTAAGAATGATGAGAGCAATTCGTTTTGCCTCTCAGTTACATTTTAAAATAGAAAATTCGTCCTTCGAAGCAATCATTGCTAACAAAGATCGTATTTCAATTGTGAGTGCTGAACGAATTACTGAAGAACTAAATAAAATTATCCTATCGAGTAAACCATCAGTTGGTTTTGATTTATTATTTAAAACAGGACTGCTTCATATCATATTTCCACAAATGGTTTTATTGCATGGTGTGGACTTTGTAAATGGCCATGGACATAAAGACAATTTTTACCACACATTGCAAGTCTTAGACAATGTCGCAAAGGCTTCTGATGATTTGTGGATTCGTTGGGCTGCAATTTTACATGACATCGCCAAACCTGCGACTAAGCGTTACGAGCAAGGACAAGGTTGGACTTTTCATGGCCATGAAGATAAAGGCGCGAGGATGGTAAAGCATATTTTTCGACAATTAAAGTTGCCTCTTAATGAGAAAATGAAATTTGTAGAGAAATTAGTTCAATTGCACCTAAGACCAATTGTATTGGCTCAAGACTTCGTGACCGACTCGGCGATTCGACGACTATTATTTGATGCTGGCGACGACATCGATGCACTGATGAAACTATGCCATGCCGATGTGACGACAAAGAATGAGTATAAAATAAAAAAATACAAAGAAAACTTCAATATCGTAAGTGAAAAGCTGAAAGAAGTTGAGGAAAAAGATCGTATTCGAAATTGGCAACCGCCAATTTCTGGAGAAGATATCATGGGCGCATTTGACATAAAACCAGGACAAGAAGTTGGTATCATAAAAAATGCTATTCGAGAGGCAATATTAGAAGGGGAAATTAAAAATAATTATACCGAAGCATTTGAGTTAATGCTCAAAATAAGTAAGGAACTTGGTTTGGAAAGAAAAAAATCTGCTACCAATAATTCTTGATATTATTTTATCAAAGTTAAATAATGAAAGAAAATTACTTTTATTTTTGACTTTTAATTAGATTATAGAATAATGGCCACATACCGTTTTAGAGTAATATTTGAAGATCACGATGACATTTCAAGAGATATTGAAATTCGATCTACTCAAAATTTTAATGACTTGCATAATGCAATTCATAGTTCAATTGGATTCGATGGAGATAAACCATCCTCATTTTATATGAGTGATGATAATTGGAAGAAAGGAAAAGAAATTACTTCTAAACAAATTTCTGAAGATGATACTTCCAAAATTTCAATGAAGAATGCAAGGTTGTGTGATTACATTGTTGATCCACATCAGAAGATCTATTACATTTTCGATTTTGGTTCTCATTGGACTTTCCGAATTGAGTTGATTAAAATTAATAGAGAAGAAGATCCGCACGCCAAATATCCACGTTGTGTGAAATCAGTTAATGATGCACCAAAGCAATACAATACTCTTACCATTGGAGCTGTTGCTGAATCTGAAGAAATAAATTCTTTGGAAGACATAGACGATGAAGAAGAAGATATTGATGCCGAAGATTCAGAAATTCTAGCCATTGATACTGACGAACTTCCTGAAGGTGTAGAAAAAGATGATACAATTGTTTCAGTGACCGATGAAGATGACAGCTCAGATTCATTCGCAGAAGAAGATATGATGGATGATAGTATTGAAGATGATAAAGAAGGGTTTTAAATTTCTTCGAACTATTTTCTATCAATGATAAAGAAGCCCTCTACTAGAGGGTTTTCTTATTTTAAAGAACATGAAAAAACTAATTGTGATAGGTGGACCAACTGCATCCGGAAAAACTGGATTGGCGATTGCTTTGGCAAAAAAATTCCATACTGAAATCATCAGTGCTGATAGCAGGCAGTTCTATAAGAAATTAGATATCGGAACTGCTAAACCTTCATCTATTGAATTAAATTCTATCGTACATCATTTTATTAATTTCCTTGAACCACATGAAGATTACAATATCGGACGATTTGAAATGGATGCCTTGGAAAAAATTAACGAACTATTTAAAACCAATGAGTATTTAGTTTTAGTTGGCGGAAGTGGTTTGTATATTCAGGCAGTCTGTGAAGGGATTGACGAACTACCAGAATCAGATCCGATTTTGAGAGCGAAATTTAAAAAAATAATCGAAGAAGATGGTCTTGAGAAACTAGCAGAATATTTAAAAGAAAAAGACCCTGAGTATTTTGAAATAGTTGACAAAAAAAACAAACATCGAATCATAAGGGCTCTTGAAGTTATTGAACAAAGTGGAAGTACTTATACTGATCTTAGAAAGTCCAACAAAAAAACCAGACCATTTGATATTATTAAAATCGCAATTGATTTAGATAGAACAACACTGTATCAAAAAATTAATGAGAGAGTTGACGACATGATGAAGTTGGGGCTAGTTGATGAAGTTACTTCGCTTCTCCCCTATCGAAATCTCAATGCTTTAAAAACGGTTGGCTACGAAGAACTTTTCGACTATCTAGATCATACTACTCTTATAGATGATGCTGTTGAATTAATAAAAAAACATTCCAGAAATTATGCAAAGAGACAAGTAACCTGGTTTAAGAGAGACAAAAAATTTGAATGGATAAAAGGTAACCTACTTGAAGAAGCAACGAAAATAATAATTCGGAATTCTAAATGATAAATCAACGGCTCAGAAAAAATAATTTTTAATTTTCTGAGCCGTTGCTTAATATTAATTTTCTGGCATTAAAACTAATTTTGCGTAGTTATCAGTATTCAAATAATTATTTGCGAAGCCAACAAAATCTTTTCCTCGAAGTGAATTTACCCATGCATTGTATCCATCAATCTGATCAATGCTTTCTAGGTTCTTATCGTAACTCATCAATAATGAAAGCCAGAAAGAATTTTCTTTAAGAGCAGTTTCCCTTTCTCGTAAAAATGTTTGCTTTATCTTTTCCAAATTCTTGTCATCACAGCCAATTGATTTCACCTCATTAATTACTTGCCATACTGCGGCAATAAGCGAATCTACATTTTCTGGTTTGCAATTGAATCCTACTATATTTTCAAGCTTCTGTTTTGGGTAATGAGTCGGAATCGTGGAAAAATTTACACCATAAACTCCACTTTTATCTTCTCGAAGAACTTCCCTCAATCTAATGTTAACTAATTTATTTAAAGCGTAGGCTTCATTTCTATTTTGCAAGTTATAGACAAAAGGCATATTCCATCGTAGTGAAACATAACTCTTGGGAGCAATTCCCTTCTTCACAACCTTAGAAATTTTGCCTGAAGGAGCTTTAATCTGCAAATCTTTCCAATCTCTACTCACACCAGATGAAAGAATATTGCTTATGTAAAGGGAAGCGTAATACTTCATCGTATCTAAATTGAAGTTTCCGATAAAATAAAATTTAGCTCCGGAAACATCCGTAAATAATTTATTGTAAATCTCTAATGATTTACGAGAATCAATACTATCAATTTTATCCACTGTCAGTGGCTTAGCAGAATAATGATAACCAGACATCAAATAATTGACAGTATCATTAAATACAGACTGCGGGTTTGAGTTTTTATTGATGAGTGCAGTTTTTTTCATTTCTTTTATCGAAGCCACAGCGTCAGAATCAACTCGAGGTTCAGAATAATAACCATAAATCAATTCCATCAATGATGATAAATCTTTCGGCGCACAACTTCCGCTCAACCCTTGATACAACATGCTAATGTTCGGCGAGCATCCTACTGTTTTACCCGATAATTTTTTATCAAGCATTGTTGCATTCATTTCCCCGATTCCAGAAGCATCAATAATTTCATCAGCAGCCAAAGCAGAATACATTACCGAGCGATCAACCGAAGACCATCCACCTAATCCATAACTACCGAAAATTATTTGATCATTGTTGAAGTCTGTTGGTTTTGCAATAACTGTAATTCCGTTTTTAAATGTCCATTTTGTTATTCCATACTTTTCGTTTTTCACTTCGGTTAAAACTTTTTCCGCAACAACCTTTCTAGAAATGATTGGTTTATCTGAAACAACATCTACATAGGCAGAAAGTTCAGCAGTTTTAACTGCATTAAACAATGTAAGAACATCGCTCTGTGTAGGTACTTTTACACCAACTTTCTGAGGATAGGTAATTAATACAAAACAATTTTCGCTTCCTGTAATCACTTTTTTTCCGACAGTATTCACTTCGTCCAATGATATTCCATCTAAATACTGAGTGTAATATTCGTTTTCCTTTTCAATGCCGGGCATTGATTCTTTATTCAAGAAATTACTTACGTATTCTCTAGCATAGCTTGCCGATGGCGACTTGTCTCTTTCATTAAACTGAGTCTTCATTCCATCCATCATCTCAGCTTTCGTCCGTTGCAATTCAGTCTCAGTAAAACCAAACCGACGAATTCGCTCGAGTTCTGTGATGAGTGCACTCAAAGCGACTTCTGATTTTTCTTCTGAACACCTTGCACTCACATCAAAAGAATTTTCAGTTCGCACCATTGACCCAATTCCACCACCAGCATTAAAAAATGGTGCATTTGCTTTTCGACTCATTTCATTAAATCTTGCATTCATCATTGATGAAAATAATTGATCAACCATGTCATCTCTATAATTTTTTACTATCACCGATAATTCACGATGAATTTTATAAACCAATTCCACACTTGTGGAAGTGTTTTCCTTGTCTGTTACAGCGGAATAAATTAGCTCTTTATGTTCTGGTACGTCGTAAGCCTTCCATGTTTTAGTACTTTGCTTTTGTGGAACATTTGAAAACTGAGCAATAATTTTTTGCTCCATTTGAACCGGATCAAAATCACCGACGGCAATTACAGCCATTAAATCTGGTCGATACCAATCATTATAAAATCTTCGTATTGTTGATTGAGGAGTTTCCTCTACAATTTCCTTTTTACCGATTGGCAGTCGCAATGCGTATCGACTATCTTTAAATAGTAAGGGCCAATATTGACGACGCATTCTTTCACCTGCACCTTGACCTATCCGCCATTCTTCAATTACAACTCCTCTTTCTTTATCAACCTCAACACTATCGAATAAAAGATTGTGAGACCAATCCTCAAGAATTTGTAACCCTTTGTCAACAATGTCACTTTTATCAGTAGGAATTTGAATCATATAAACTGTTTCATCAAAACTCGTATAGGCATTCAAATGAGGACCGAATTTAGTACCAACAGATTCTAAATAATCAATCAAATCATTTTTTTTAAAATTTTTTGTTCCGTTGAATGCTAAGTGCTCTGTTAAATGTGCAATACCTTGTTGGTCGTCGTCCTCAAAATTAGAACCAGCATTTACGGCCAATCTGAGTTCCGCTCTTTTCTCTGGTTTTGAATTTTGTCTGACATAATAATGAATTCCATTGGGAAGAACTCCCATTTTCACTTTAGGGTCTAATGGAATTGGAGTTGATAATTCATTTTGTGCATATACACTTAAGGTAGCGGATGCATACAATAACAGGAGAACGAATCTTTTCACGTGGTTTATTTTTATAGGTGAAATATAGAATTTATTTTTTTGAAAATATATTATTCCCTAAAGAAATAGGAGATTAAGGAATGATAAATTTTTATTGAGTTCATAATTTTGAATTAAAGGAAGTTCAGTATCTTCCAAGCATGAAATATCTTTCATTGCTCACTCTTATTTTGTTTTCCTTCTCGGTCAGAAGTCAGAATTCTGGATATACAAATAGTTCTCTCCCTTACTTTGAACTTTTAGACCAATATCGAAAACTAGATGACTATTCAGAAAAAGCAAAGTTAATTGGATATGGTAAAACTGATTGCGGAGAACCTCTGCAACTTTTTGTAATTTCCGGAACTTCCATTTTCAATCCTGAACGACTTCATGAATTAGGAAAGTGCATCTTGTTTATCAATAATGGTATTCATCCTGGCGAACCAGATGGAATGGATGCAAGTTTGGTTTTTGCTAAGAATATTTTATCAGATCCATCCAACAATGCACTATTAGAAAATGTAGTTGTCTGTATCATCCCTGCTTTTAATATCGATGGAGCATTAAATAGGAATAGTATCTCAAGAGTAAATCAGAATGGACCAGAAGAATATGGGATCAGGAGCAATTCAAAAAACCTTGATCTTAATCGTGACTTTATTAAAACGGAAACTTCCAATACTCATTCATTGAAATCAATTTTGCAACAATGGAATCCAGATGTTTTTGTCGATACACATGTTAGTGATGGAGCAGATTTCCAATACACGATGACTTTAATAAGTTCTCAATACAGCAAAATGAATCCAGTTTGTGGTAAGTATATGCATGAAACGTTCACTCCTTTACTTTTTAAATCAATGAAAGAAAAAGGAGATGAGATGACTCCATACGTTTCCACTCTCAACGAACAAAGTATTCTTGATAGCGGAATTGTTGCTTTCCTTGAGACACCTCGTTTTGCTAGTGGATACATGTCGCTGTATAATACTTTTTCATTTGTAACAGAAACACACATGCTTAAGCCCTTTCAAAATCGAATGAAGAGCACCTATCGATTTCTGAATTCAGTTCTTAAAATTTGTGGTGAAAATAAAAATGAAATTTTGAAAGTAAGGTCCGAGGCTTTTAAATATGATGCCACTTTAAAAGAATACCCTTATAATTGGGAACTCAACACAAATCAATTTGAATCGATTAAATTCAATGGTTACGCAACTGAATATTCCATAAGCTCGGTGACAGGTCTGAAACGGTTGAAGTATAATCATGAAAAACCATTTTCAAAAAAAATTAATTTTTACAATACTTATGAAGCAAAATCATCCATTAAAATTCCTCGCTACTTTTATTTACCACAAGCTTATGAAAACATTGCACGATTATTAGAATCAAATGGAATCGTTTGCAATCGAGTGCAACATGACTCTTCATCCAAATGTCAATCTATTATCATTGATGATTACAAAACCACTTCTACTCCCTATGAAGGTCATTATCTTCATAGTAATATTACAACTCATTCTATCGCTGATTCTATCAAGGTTTCTAAAGGAGATTACATGATTTCCACCAGTCAGCCTAACATTAGAATTTTGATGGAAGTTTTGACTCCAGACGCAGTGGATAGCTACTTTGCTTGGGGATTTTTCGATTCTATTTTACAGGAGAAAGAATGGTTTTCAGATTATGTTTTTGAAGACGTCGCCGAAAAAATGCTAAACGAGAACAACGATTTAAAAGTAAAATTTGAAAAATGGAAAGTGGAAAATCCGAATAAAGATTCATACAATCAATTATTTTTCATCTATCAAAACTCCCCCTATTTTGAAAAGGGATTTAAGAAATATCCTATCCGATTAATTTATTAGCCTTTCACAATCCAGAAAAATAATCATAACCTCTATCTGCCCAATAATCAGGCGGGGGAGTTTCCGAGAAAAAAATAGTTCCGACTTTTTTTAAGTGCTTTATTCCATATTTTACTGGTATAATTAATCTCAAAGGTGAACCTTGATCCATTGGAAGCGGCTTCCCATTTAATTCGTAACATAAAATTGTTTGAGGATGCATCATACTTGGCATGTCAATGCCCACATAATATTTTTTATCTGGTGTTTGGAGGCCTACATATTTTAACAATTGTTCAGGATGATTTTTAGTGTCAGGTATAAGGTTATTGAATGTGCCTAGATTATATTTTTTTGCAAAATCAGAAAAGCGAACTCCGCCCCACCAACTAACCTGACTCCATCCTTCAATACATTTAAAATTAAATACTACTTCCGTTTTAGGCAAATGACGCAAATCGTCTAATGAAATTAAAAGGGTGTCAGATAATTGTGGTGTTAACTTCGAATATCTAACTACTTTAAAAAAATAATTCGAGGTGTCGAGTTTGTCTCTCATTCCAATCATTCCATTCACTCTTGCGCGCTTAGCCGCTAATTCTTTAGGAAACACTTTTGATAATGCTGGATTATCATAACTTCTTTCAAAAATCTTCGCATTTACTTCTGAAATTTGTCGAAGCGGAATTGGCATACCTCGATCTTTAGGGGCATCAGTTAATGCATGGAAGAATTTAAACCCGATGATACACAAAATAAAAAAAAATCCAAATGAGAAAATTGTGCGTATGAGAACTTTCCTTTTGAAAATTTGTTCCTCTGTAAAGTTATTTTTTTTCATCTTCGTCATTCGTAATATTTCTTTTTTCCGATGTATTTAACTGGTCAAGATTTTCTTCTTTAGGGGTGACTTCTCTATTTGGTGTTTGAATCTCTGTGATTTCCCAACCTGTAATTATTGCCCGGAAATTATTCCAGCCAGCTATGATTACTTGAACTATATGAACTACGAAAAATAGAATAAATAAGATAGTCAAAACAAAATGAATCAGTCTGGCATTCTCGTAACCTCCAACGAAAGATGTAAGTGAAGGAAAGGTTGCAGGTTTATAGATGATAAGCCCCGTTACAAGCGACAAAACCCCCATAAAAACAACTCCAGTGTAGGCGACCCTTTGAGCTGCATTATATTTAACAAATTCAGGTGCTTTCTTCCTTAAATGTAAATCGTGCATCAAAACTAAAAAAGCTTCTTTCCAAGATTTTCTATTTGGGAGAATCAACCGCCATTGTCCAGAAAAAATTAAAAACATAACATACAAAAATCCATTCAATAAAAATATCCACATAAATAAAAAGTGAAGTGACATCCCCTCCGCTAGACGATGAGGAATGTTTAATGATTTATAAAGTGAATCAGGATAAAATTTAAATTCAAAGAGGCCAGCATTCAATTTATATTCGCCGTTGGCCCAGTAAATCAATGTTCCGCTCCAGATCATTAAAAATAGAACTGGAAAATTAATCCAATGAAACCAACGGACTGCTAAAGAATGTTTTTTAGAAAATGCTTTCAAAATAATTTTGTTAGCCTAATAATTGTCTTATTAGTTCAGATTGTCTGACACGAATTTAAAAAAAAATCCGATTCGCTTGTGGCAAACCGGATTTAATTTGGTAGTCTATTAACATTTTAGTCAAAGGCATCTCCACTTCTGACATATAAGTCTTGCAATTTGCAGGACATTTCTCTAATTAATTCTAAATGTTCTTGAGAGAGCGCTTGAAAATCTTCAGAGTGATTCATTAATTGAGATGCATTTACATTTTGTAGCGGATACTCAACTTTTGCTGTCAGTAAATGACTCAACAAACCATTGAAGTATTTTTGCCGCTCTTGTGGTCTGAGCTTACTAATAAGTGCACGAATACTTTTGACATGATTCTCAATCTCAATTTCTACTTGTACCTGACTAGACTTATTCACTACAACTTCTAGCTGAGGAATATTTTGCGTGTTTTGTGTTTTGTTTGTCTTGTTGATTTCTTTTCGCATGGCTTTATCTTGTACAGACAATGATACAGCACATTTTAAAAAGAGTTAAACTAAGAAATGGTAGTTCTTACACAATTAAAGTAGCAGCAATAACCATCTGACTATTGGTTTTTTGTTTTTTAGGCAAATAAAACTTAAAATCTGCCCCTTTCCCAAGTTCAGATTCCACCCAAATCTTACCACCATACTCTTCAATAATTTTCTTTACAATTGCTAATCCTACCCCTGTGCTCTCCACATCGTCTCTTCTATTTAATGTTTGAAAAATTATAAATACGCGATCGTGATATTGAGGGTCAATTCCAGGACCATTGTCTTTTATAGAAAATGTAAATCCTTCCTCATCTTCAAATGAAGAGACTTCAATATGTGCTTCCTCTTTATCATTGTATTTAATTGCATTCCCAATCAGGTTTGTAAACACTTGTGATAAGCGGGTTTTGTCACTATTTATTATTGGCAATTTATTTGAAACAACAAGATTGACATTATCGGGCTTACCAATAAAATCGAAACTATCATCCACTAATAAATTCAAATCTATTTTTTCATCAGC
The DNA here is from genome assembly GCA_031361545.1 of Bacteroidota bacterium. Taxonomy (GTDB): domain Bacteria; phylum Bacteroidota; class Bacteroidia; order AKYH767-A; family 2013-40CM-41-45; genus JADKIH01. The sequence goes on along the minus strand of JANLRG010000562.1, from coordinate 5,356 downwards.
GCTTCTTCTTCTATCTGCTCTTGAATAATCAAGGATTGCATTTATCAACCCTTCCATTCTCGCAACTCTTTGCTTGATCATTTCAAAGTGGGTCCTTGCTTCTGTTGAAAGTTCGTGTCCAGAATCTTCTTCAATCCATCCTGTCAAATTACCTATTGCTCGTAAAGGTGCTTTCAGATCATGCGATACAATAGAGGCAAACTTATCTAATTCTTTATTTGATTTTTCTAATGACGTTGAATATTCAACCAACTTTTGATTGTTGCGAACCAGTTGATCTTTCTGTGCACTAATTCTTTCGATGATAACATTTTTTCCACTATTCAAATAATTACTTTGAGCAGCTACCAAAAACAATCCTAAAATAAAAGTAGTCAAAGCATCTTGGTGAATCAACGACGAGTCTCCTTTGAGTAAACTATAGTTAGTCAGATTTGTATATTCTGAAAGCACAAAAAAGTAAACGACATTTAGTATGGCTACAAGTGTAAATACCTTTCCAGCCTTAGTACCAAGAAGCATAAAGGATGTCATAATAATCACACATAAATATACCGTCCCTGTATTCATCAGTCCACCAGAAGTATAAGCTTGTGTATGGACAACTAGAAAACCTGCAATTAATGTAATGGCATAGGATAGTGGTAATTTTGAAAGTTGATTGACTGCAAAAAAATTGATGATAATACCTGCTGACAATATATAAAGTAAAGTTGCGGTAAGGTTTGCTTCAGAAAATGAAGTTGAAATTTGAATCGCTGAAAGCAAACTAGCAATAAAAGCTGAGTATGAATAAATACGAAAGAGCGTAAATCTCTGACGAGCCATCAAATCATCTGATGAAAATTGTTGGTAGAGATTGTGCCTAAATAATTTCCTGAAAAGCAATTTCATTCTTGTTGTATTTTGGTATTATCTTGATCCTATTACGAAATTCGTCTTATTTAAGATACCAAACTGTAATATTTCAAGCAATAAACACATTTTTTAAACAAAATGTTCAAAAACTGTCTTTTAACAAACTGAATAATATGTTCATTTGAACAAAATATTTATAAATTTGGCAATCGGATTTCGGCTACTGCTAAAAAATTAGTCGATTTTTATAATCCTTTCGAACCATGGATAAATTAGTAAATATACTTCTCGTTGATGATGACGAAGTAGATTGTATGAATGTCAAAAGAGCATTCAAAAAAAGCAATATTGCTAATCCGTTGTGGGTTGCTCATAATGGTGTTGAAGCACTCGATTTTTTAAGAGGTACAAATGGAATAGAAAAATTAAACCCTATTCCTCGAATTATTCTTTTGGATATTAATATGCCAAAAATGAACGGCCTTGAATTTCTTAAAGAACTTAGATCAGATCAGGAGTTACATAATATCAGTGTATTTATTATGACTACTAGCAACGATGATCGCGATCGTTTTGAAGCATACAACTACAATGTTGCCGGCTATATCATAAAACCAATTTCCTTTGAAAATTTTGTTGCCGCAGTCTCTATCTTAAATAATTTCTGGCAACTTTCAGAGCTACCATAATCTGAACAATATTCGAATAAAAAAGTCCCACCATAAATTTATGAGTGGGACTTTTTTATTTTGTTGAAGTTAGTTCCTATGCAACCAATTTAAAGTGCTTAATAATATCTGACATACTTGAATGCGAATCTTCCAAGGCCATTGGCAATTGAGTAGATATTTCTTTGAGTAAATTTTCAATGTCTTCAAAGGTATTCATACGATTCACCGGAATTCTCAAGCCCGTATTGTTATAGGAAACACTAGGGAAAACACTCAGATTAAAATAATAACCCTGGTTCATCATTCTACGAACCATGTTATACCCTACATCTGGTTTACCAACTCCAATAAATCCGATTGGAGAAATTGATTCATTGATCAATGGCAACTCTAACTTTTTAGCAATCTTATTAAAAAACGCCATCTTTTCGGCCATCTCATTTTGGATAGTATAAATTTCCGGGCTTAAATGTATTTTGGCTGACTCTACAGTTGCACCTAAGACCATTGGAGGCATTTGAATAGAGAAGATAAATGCTTTACTCGTATTCTTTACTAATTGATATTCTTTCTCATTTGGATAAACCAACAATCCACCTGCTGTTCCAAATGCTTTGGTGAGGCCCGTTGATAAATACAATCGAGGATGATATTCTCCCTGGCTTGTAACGTAGCCGGTTCCATTCGGTCCTGCCCAACTCATTCCATGAATATCATCGATATATAAATGTAACTGCTCATATTGATCTGCTAACTTATAAAGTTCTTTTATTGGGGCAAGATCACCTTGCATCGAATAAACCCCATCTGCCATGTACCAAATTTTCTTGTAGTCATTTCGAAGTGCTTTCAGCCTTTCTTCTAACATGTCTATTCTATTATGGCGCACGACTTCTGTATAGACGTCTCTGTTCTTTAAAAACTGAATTGCTGTTTGTACACTATCATGAACCTGAGAATCCATAATCACTGCATCATCGTTCCCAACCAAAATTGGAATATTAGACATGTGTCCAACAGTTAGCGATTGTAAAAGTAGAACCGGTTTATTGAAAAACATTTTACTCAATAACTCTTCTGATTGTGAATAATACGAAGATGATACGTAAGCTCTCGAAGAACTAAATTGAGTTCCATATTTATGAATTGCATTGATCGCTCCATTTTTGATTCTTTCATCATGCTCTAGACCTAAATAACCACAACTACCAAAATAAAGTAATTTGTTTCCTTTAATAGTAATGTGTCTTCCATCAAGGGCAATGTCTTCTGTGTTGGTGTGAACGATTCCAAGTTTCGCAGCTATCGAAGCCACTTGGTTTACAATATCGATCACCATTTCATGTTTATTTTTGAGATCAGCCATAGAGATTTTAGATGAGTTAAAATTAAATTTTCACAGATTTATGGTCTTGATACGGTAGGTTCTTACAAAATGATACTAATTCTTACAAAAATATTTAACAACAAAAAAGCCGACTAGTTAGTCGGCTTCAATTTTATTTTAAGTTTTTTATCGTACCAAACTCACATGGCCTATCCTAACTTCGGATTTTTCATTGATATCTAAAGTGGCCACTCTGTAAACATAAGTATCTGATTGCGCAGGACTTCCATTGATTTTACCATCCCACCCACCTTTGACATCGTGCCATTCAATAATCTTTAGTCCCCAACGATCATAAATCTGAACTTGCATTTCTTTTACATTATGAGTATAGACTTGAAAAATGTCATTTTTTGTATCTCCATTTGGTGTAAAGGCATTTGGAATATAAATTTCTGATGCGGGTTTTATTTCAACATAATTTGAAATAGAATCCATACAACCGTTCTGATCAATGGTTATCATACTTACCAAATATTGACCAACGCCAGGATAAATATGCGTTGGAGAATATTGATTGGATGTATCGCCATCACCAAAATTCCAATAAAAGAAGCCTGGACTTATTGTTTGGTTTACAAAATTTACAAGTGGAGTAAAATCATTTGCTCTATCTTCATTAGATGAGAAATCGGCAACTGGAGATGGAAAAATGTTGACAGCATTTGGTCGAACCAGTGTTGCTGAACAACCGCTATCATTACTTGCAGTCAGACTAACTCCATACCATCCTGGAGCGTTATAAATGTGAACCGGATCTTGAACTCCAGAAGTTTGGCCATCACCAAAATTCCATTGGAAGAAAGAAATTGTTCCGATGACAGGATCTATTAGGTCAGCAAAATTAACAGGAAACCCTTGACAAACATTTTGTGCAGTGAAATCAATTGCAGGTTTTGGCTTAACATGAATGAAACCTTGTGTACTATCTGTACAACCTTGGTCTGAACTGATCAATAAATGAATGTTGTAATCGCCTGGTATGTCATATAAATGTGTTGGATTGCTTTGAGTCCCTACTCCATTGTCACCAAATTCCCAATTGTATGTGCTAATTGTCCCTGAGGCTAAAGTCGATGTGTTGACAAATTGAGCGTCATCACCCTCACATATTTCAGCAACCTGAAAATTAGCTATTGGTAGAGGAAATACATTTGCTTGTCCGTTAACAACGGATGCACATCCATTTTGTGATGTAACGATTAATGAAATTGGATAAGCACCATAGCTAGCATAGGTATGAGAAGTGATTGCACTCGAGGATGTGTTTCCATCTCCGAATGTCCAGTTGTAATTCAAAGCCGTCGCATCACTTATAGTTGACATGCTAGTGAAATCTACTGGCAAACCATAACAGACACTGTTATTTAATAATTGAGCAATAGGCGTTGCCCAAATTATTTGCTGAGACGATACCGTATCTCTACAACCATAATCTGAAGTCACTATTAAATTGATTGTATAATTTCCAGGAATTGAATAAGGGATGGCAGGATTTTGCAATGAACTTGAAACATTATTTCCAAAATCCCAACTCCAATTTGCGATTGAGCCTGATCCAATCGTAGATTGATCTGTGAAAGCAACAACATTCCCTTCACACACTGCCCCACTCGTTGTTAAATTGGCAACTGGAATTGGATTGACTTGAATTGTTACTTGATCAACATCAACGCACCCAAATTGATTGGTGACAGTAACTGTGTAAGTGTTGGTAGAATTAGGTGTCAAACTATAATTTGTTGTGGCAACATTTCCTGGAGACCATAAATAACTAGACCCGCCAGTTGCAAAAATTGTTGTTGATTCACCAAAACAAATTGATTGATCTACTCCTGCATCTGCCACTGGAACAGGATTAACAACTACTGTTGCTACATCTGAATCGCTACATCCATTTCCATCTGTTACAACAACATTGTAATTGGTTGTGACTGTCGGACTCACTACTACATTAGCTGTATTATATAATCCATTATTCCAGTCATAGCCAATACCACCTGATCCAGTGAGTGTAGCATTGAAACCTGGACAAATATTTTGATCTAACCCTGCACTAACAATAGGAAGAGCATTCACAACAACACTAGAATTGGAAGTGTCCTTGCAACCTTTATCAGAATAGACAATTAATCTTATAGAGAAATTTCCACCACTTGTATAGAGTGATGAAGAATTTTGAGTGACAGCTGTGGATCCATTTCCAAAATCCCAGTTCCAAGAATTAATAGTTCCAGTAGTGATCATGGAAAGATCTGTAAATTGAATAGAATTATTTACACACACAGGCCCAGAATTAGAAAATGAAGCTGTCGGTATTGGATTAACATTGATAGTTACTGATGCGGAGCCACTACATCCAATAGCATCGCTCACGGTTACTGTATAGGTTGTCGTTGCAAGCGGTGTTACATTGACCGATGTCGATGAAAAATTTCCA
>JANLRG010000469.1:0-5318 GCA_031361545.1 Bacteroidota bacterium | reverse complement strand
AAAGATTACCATTAAAATCATCACCAATCCAGTTGTAATAATGTTTTTTTAAATGTCAAGTTTGGAAAAAAATTTATTTCTGAAATTTTTATTGTGCTGTATTTACACTCCAATGTAACCACATCTGTATGACAAAATAATATTCTAATTTTCCAAATTGATTTTTCTATTTCAAATTATTGTTTTGAACGAATTTTAAAAAACTTTTAAAATAGAAGGGCGTTTTTTAAATTTGAAGGGAAATAATAATTTATTCAGAAAGGAAAAAACATGATAAAATAAATTACGCTTTTGATAAAGAAATAGTAAATGAAAATAGTGTATCTTGACAAAGATTAAAATTTAAAAATGACAGAAATTAATAAAATGAAAATGTTTTCTAAGTTGTTTCCCACAGCAGATGAAATCCCTGAAAATTTTCGGATTCCAAAATCGGTTGAACAGAAAGAATATTTAATTAACGGTGAAATAATGAATTGGTCTGGTCCAGTGAAGGATGTTTTTTCTCCTGTATTTGAAAATAAAAATGGGGAGTTAAAGCAAGTACGATTAGGTTCACAACCAATTCTTGACCGAACAATAGCTCTCAAAGTTTTGGATGCAGCCATTGCATCTTACGATCATGGTCGGGGTGAGTGGGCTACCATGAGTATAAAGAATCGGATTGAGCACATGGTAAACTTTACCAAGCGCATGAAAGAAAAACGCAATGAAGTTGTTAATATGATTATGTGGGAGATTGGGAAAAGTTTTACTGATTCACAGAAAGAATTTGATAGAACAATTGAATATATACAAGATACAATTGAAGCGTTAAAAAATTTAGATCGCGATAGTTCAAGGATTCAGAAAGTGCAAGGTGTTTATGCACAAATTCGTCGCGGTCCATTGGGTGTGATTCTTTGCATGGGTCCTTACAATTATCCATTGAATGAAACCTATTGCAATTTAATTCCGGCATTGATCATGGGAAATTCTGTCATATTCAAACCCGCAAAATATGGAGTACTTCTGCATCGCCCACTCTTAGAAATATTTCGTGACTCATTTCCAAAAGGAGTCATCAATTTTATTTATGGTGAAGGAGCAGAGACTAGTGGGACATTAATGGCTTCCGGAAAAATTGATTGCTTGGCATTTATTGGTACAAGTCGAGTCGCAAATATTTTAAAAAAACAACATCCATTTCCTAATCGGTTGAGGGGAGCCCTCGGTCTTGAAGCTAAAAACCCTGCTATCATTCTTCCAGATGCTGAAATTGAAATGACCGTGAGCGAATGCATTACCGGCTCACTCTCTTTTAATGGTCAGCGATGTACTGCTCTTAAAATAATTTTTGTTCATGAATCAATTGCAAAAATATTCATTGAAAAATTTTGTGCTCGATTGCAGAAATTGAAATACGGTATGCCATGGGAAGAAAACGTTATGTTAACTCCTCTGCCAGAAAATAATAAAACAGGATATTTAACTGAGTTGATCAAAGATGCTGTGGAGAAGGGAGCTAAAATTGCAAATGAAAACGGCGGAATGGTGGTTGAAAGTTTTATGTACCCAGCTGTTTTGACTGGTGTCACGTCAACTATGAGAATCTACAATGAGGAGCAATTTGGTCCTGTAATTCCGATTATTGAATTTAAAAATATCAATGAACCAATTGAGTATATGGTTAACTCAAATTACGGCCAGCAAGTAAGTATTTTCGGAAGTAGTGCTGATGAAATAGCCAACTTAATTGATCCGCTCGTAAACCAAGTTTGTAGAGTAAATATAAATAGTCAATGTCAAAGAGGCCCAGATGTTTTTCCATTTAATGGTCGGAAAGATTCTGCAGAAGGAACGCTAAGTGTTAGCGATGCTCTCAGAGTTTTTAGTATCAGAACTCTTGTTGCGACAAAAGACAGTGATCTTAATAAAAATATTTTGACTGAAATCTTAGACGAGAGAAAATCTTCATTTCTGAGTACTGATTTCATTCTTTAATTAAATAGACAGAATAATAATCAATGTACTTATGATTTTGGTTGTAGATAGTGGCTCATCAAAGGCTGATTGGTTAGTGGCAAGTACCAACATTCCAAAGCAGAAGTTTAGTACAGTAGGATTCAATCCTTATTTTCACGATGAAAATTTTATTCTGCATGCTTTGAATAGTCACAACGATTTATCGGGTTTAGCTGAAAGAGTAACCAACTTGTATTTTTTTGGTGCAGGTTGTTCTAGCGAAGATCGAAATCAGATTATTAAAGGAGCTTTAAAAAAGTTTTTTATCAATGCCAAAATAGAAGTTGATCACGATGTGTTTGCTTCTGTCAGGGCTACGTGTGGCGATGAACCGGGCATTGCCTGTATTTTAGGAACTGGAAGTAATTCATGCTATTTTGATGGAACTAATATTCATAAAAATAATTATGGTCTGGGTTTTATTATGGGCGATGAAGGAAGTGGAAGTTATTTTGGGAAAAAATTAATCACTCACTATTTGTATGGAATATTACCTGAAAATTTAAAAATAGATTTTGAACAGCGATACCAAATGAATAAGGAAATAATGATAGCGAACGTTTATAATAATTCCAGTGCTAATGTTTGGCTAGCCTCTTTTGCTAAGTTCATGACAGATCATAAAGATGATCCTTGGGTTGTAAAAATAGTAACTAAAGGAATAGAAGAGTTCTATGATTTATTTGTATGCCGATATCCAAATTATAAAGAATTGAAAACGCATTTCATCGGAAGCATTGCTTTTTATTTTGAAGACATTTTAAGATTCGTTGGAGGGAGAAAAGAGGTGAGTGTTGGTAAAGTTATTCGGTATCCAATCAATGCGTTGGCCGAATATATTCTTTCAAAAAAAAATTAATCTAAAGGAAAATATTATTAAGAATTAATCATTTTAGGACTTACTTTTTATGGAATCACTCCAAGAATTAATTCAAGCCGAAAAAAAGGCTAACGAACTCTTTGAAGAAATTGAAGATAGAGATTTAATTATCGCTGGTAAAAGTGAGAAGCAATTAAATACCGAAATTTTCGAATTAGCCTATGAACTATTTGGGATTGAAAAATTCTGGCACAAAAGAATTGTTCGCGCAGGTGAAAACACTTTACATCCTTATGATGAGAATCCACCCGACAGAATAATCGAAGCGGATGATATTATCTTCTTTGATTTTGGTCCTGTCTTCGATGAATGGGAGGCTGATTTCGGAAGAACGTATGTCTTGGGAAATGATCCCTTCAAGTTGAAAATAAAAAGTGATGCGGAGCAAATTTGGTATCAAGTAAGGAACTGGGCCCAGCAACAAAATAATCTAACAGCATCACAATTGTATAATCATTGTGTTGACTCTGCTCTAAGCTACGAATGGGAGTTTGGTGGTGAAATTGCAGGTCACATCGTAGGGCAGTTTCCACATGAAAGAATTGGCAATAACCTGATTGAATTATATGTTCATCCCAAAAATAACGACCTGCTTTCTAAACCTGATAACAAAGGATTACAGAGAAATTGGATTCTAGAAATTCATTTGGTCGATCGAGCAAAAAAAATTGGAGCGTTCTTTGAACAATTAATGTGAAAAAACTTATTCAAATTTTTTGAGTTCAAAATCTTTACCATCAAAAACGCCATAGGTAAAATATTGAATCCAGTCACCCAAATTAATATATCTGCTTTTATTATTGATGGTTATGTCCAATGGCAAATGCCGATGTCCAAAAATCAAATAATCGAAATATTTTTTCGCTAGTATTTCTTTAGAATAAATGACTAGCCATTCCTTTTCCTCGCCTCTAAAAACTTCGTCTGTTGTGCCTGTCGCTATCCTACTTTTACGAGAAAAATAATTGGCGATTCCAATTCCAAAATTGGGATGAAGTCTGGCGAATAACCATTGGCAAATTTTACTTGAAAATATTTTTTTGATAAATTTATAACCATGGTCACCTGGCCCTAGTCCATCACCGTGGCCAATATAAAAATCTTTTCCGCTATAATTTCTTTCGATTGGTGAGCGGTAAATTTTTACATTAATTTCCTTTTCCAAATAATCAAAAGCCCACATATCGTGATTTCCAGTAAAGTAGTGGAGCGTAATTCCTGAATCGCTTAGCTCAGCTAGCTTTCCCAACAAGCGCACATGCCCTTTTGGAACAACCGTTTTATATTCAAACCAAAAATCGAAAACGTCACCCATTAAATACAATTCAACGGCATCTTCTTTAATTGAATCTAACCACCGGATTACTTTCTTTTCGCGCTCAAGACTTTTTTCAAACGTTGGCACCCCCAAGTGGAAGTCTGAAGCGAAATATATTTTATTTTTTTCTTTCACAGTTAATAGGTAGTGCGAATATAATTTAAAGGATTGAGTTTTTGCAAATGAAGTTCAAATCGAATAAGATTCCCGAAATGATAATTTTGTTTGTCAATTACATATTGTATGTCCTTGCTATATGAAAATGGAATATAAACAGTGAGAACATCTTTCATAACAGGTATTTCTACTCCTAATTCATAAGAGATTCCTTTGAAATCAATAAAGCTGAATTTTGAATCGTTAAATGTTCCAAGATTTACATAGAGCTTAAAAGGAATTAATCCAGGTAGTGTCGTTGACGCATTGAAACCACACATCCACTTGGTAGCTTTACGATAGAATAAAGTTGGCGTAGTAAATCCAGCATCGGTTTTGATAAATTGTTGTGACCAAATTCCCGTAGATTCTGTTCTTCCTATAAAAATATCATCATACAATAAATCATTTTTCCCTTGTGTGCCGCTTAAATTATATCGGTAGTCAATGTCTCTTTGCAATGTTGAATTGATATTTGCATACCCACCAAAAAATCTAATAGCCGCGCCCTTTGATTTTGAGCCATAGGTAATAAATTGTTTTAACTCTACGTAGGCTTTTAAAAATTGATCATTAAAAACGACAGCTATTTTCTGGCTACTCGCATCTAATGGATTTGAATTTATTCTTCTATATTCTGTTTTTATAAAGTTGTAGTCTTCTGTAAATGGACGATAAAAATAACCGTAGGCAATTTGTCTTCTTACAAAAACATCTCTAATTTCAAATTCTTTATTAATTTTTTTCTGTGGATAAGGATCTTTGAATTTAAAAATTATACGGCTATCAAATTTGGTGTATTCATTTAAATGATGGTAGTTGTATTCATTATTTAATGGACTATAATAATCATCTTGATAAGCATAATGACAAATTGTTTCTTGTAAAGTAATTTTCTTTAATACTTCATTGGATAAATAAATGTGATACTGTAAGTCTGCACCCCCAGCCAAATTTTTT
>JANLRG010000446.1:0-1539 GCA_031361545.1 Bacteroidota bacterium | reverse complement strand
CTCAAGAAATAGTAGAAGGTGAAGCCAATGAGATAGACTTGAAAAAGCAAACAGATGACAAAACCCTCAGTGAATTGGTAGTAACAGGCTATGGCACGCAATCTAAAAAAAGTATCACAGGGGCTGTGGCTTCCTTGGATGCCGCTCAATTGTTGACCACTCCTTCTACCAACATTGGTCAAGCCATGCAAGGCAAAGTGGCTGGTGTGACGGTAGGAAACGAAAACGCGCCGGGCGGTGGTGTGATGGTACGGATTCGGGGTTTTGGTACCATCAATGACAACTCGCCTTTGTATGTCGTGGATGGTGTGCCGACAAAAGGCAACCTCAACACCCTTAACTTGAATGATGTCGAAAATATGCAAATTTTGAAAGACGCATCAGCAGCATCAATTTATGGTTCAAGGGCGGGCAATGGTGTTGTCATAATCACAACTAAACGGGGCAAAAAAGGTAAGCCGATTTTTAGTTATGACAGTTATTATGGTGTTCAAAAAGCAGGTAAAGGTTTAGATTTGCTCAATACAGCACAATATGCTGACCTGACTTGGCAGTCTCGTAAAAATTCGGGTGCTGTGGCTGCCAATGGGAATCCTGCCCACGCACAGTTTGGCAATGGCGTAACACCTGTTATTCCGGATTTTATTTTTCCTGCAGGAGCGAGTGCATCTGATGCACGGGTAGCGAATGTCGGTGGCGTTTATACCAATTATAGCTCTGATATTGACGGGGCTGATTTTAATAAAACTAAATGGCTCATTACAAAAGCCAATAAAGAAGGCACTAATTGGTTTGATGAAATTTTCCATTCCGCACCTATTCAAAATCATCAATTAGGTGTTTCGGGTGGCAATGATAATGGTCGCTATGCCATGTCTCTCAATTATTTTGACCAACAAGGCATCATGCTTTATACCAATTATAAACGCTATTCTTTGCGGGCAAATACAGACTTTAATGTGAATAAACGAGTGCGTATAGGTCAAAATTTTCAAATAGCCTATGGTGATAGAGTCAACCAACCGAATGGCAATAGCAATGAAAGCAATGCTGTTTCATTTGCCTTCCGTATTCAGCCGATTGTGCCTGTGTATGATGTGAGTGGTATCAATTTTGGTGGCACACGAGGTACAGACCTTGATAACTCTCGCAATCCTGTTGGTGATTTGTATAGAAATAAAGATAATCATCAATTGGAAATGCGCCTTTTTGGAAATGCTTATGCAGAGGTTGATATTTTGAAAAACTTAACGGCTAAAACAAGTTTTGGTGTTGATTACAACACTTTTAACTTCCGCAATTATACGATACGGGATATTGAGTCCGCAGAAGCACGGGGTTCTAACGGCTTGACAACCAGTACTAATTACGAATGGACTTGGACTTGGTACAATACCTTGAATTATACACTTGATATTGGTCAAAATCAACGGCTCAATGCTTTAGTAGGTGTTGAATCCATCAAAAGCTATTTCCAGTTTTTTGATGCTTCTCGTACCAACTTTGCCATTGATGATTTGACCAATCGTTTTTTAAGTG
>JANLRG010000423.1:0-1504 GCA_031361545.1 Bacteroidota bacterium | reverse complement strand
CCTTGCAAACTGGTGAATTGCCTACTCTGGCGGGCATTGTAATATTTGTGTTTGGCTATATGATGTTTGGCGGTGCAAATTCAATGGTTTATACCAATACCATTCAAGCCTTTTTAAAGTTGGTGGTAGCGGTCCTTATGTTAGGTTCAGGATATACGTATTTTAGTGAAGGTATTCACCAATTTTTAGATAAATTAAATCAAATTGATCCTTTACTCACTGCGACAACTAACCCTAAAAGCCCTCTTTTCAGAGATTATTTTGAAATCATTTTTTGCCCATTTATAGTCGGAATTGCCATTGTTTGCCAACCGCATATCATTACAAAATCGCTTCTATTAAAAAGTGATAAAGATGTCAATAAATATCTGACCACAGGTATTTTAGCCGAAATTATCTTTTTCAGCGTGGTCATTGTGGGTCTATACGCCCGTTTAAGTTTTCCCGATTTGATGAATAACGGGGTGGCGATGAAAATGGACGGTATTATCCCTGCTTATGTCGTCAAAGAATTACATATTTGGCTTGGTTTGGTCGTGGTTTTTGGCTTAATTTCATCGGGTTTAGCCACTTTTGAAGGCTTGATTCAATCGCTTTCAACAACGATTACGACAGATATTATTGGTCAATTTAATAAAAATATTGAGGCACAAAATCCTAATTCAAGCGGGACTCAAGGGGGGCGTTTAATGTTTTTAAATAAAATAGTGATTATTTGCTTATCTATTCTCACCTTCTTTTTAACCAAAGAACAACTTTTAAATCCTAAATTAAGTGTAGGTATTTTTGCCCAATTAGGCGTTTACGCCTTTTTTTCTGCCGCTTTTATGCCTGTTTTGATGGGCATTTTCCTTAAAGATGTGCCCACCATTGCACCTATGACGGCGGCAGTTGTGGCTGTAGTAGTGCATTTTGGAACCTACTTCGGCGGCATGACTCCGTATTTACATGGGCTTGTTAAAAATCCTGCTGTTTCTGCTACTTATGCTATTTGTACATCAACAATAATCGGTTTTGGATTGTATTTTTTATTAAAAAAGACAAAAGACAAAAGACAATTAACAATTTTATGAAAAACGCCATTGTTATTTCAACGGGTGCTTACTTACCAGAGCAAATTATTCCCAATCAATATTTCAACGCATACTTCAAGGAAGACGTTGATACATGGTTGCGTGAAAATATGCACATCTACGAACGTCGTTGGTGCGCTGCCGATGAATCCGCCGCTGATTTATGTGAAAAAGCAGCCAACCAAGCCTTACAACGGGCGAATATTTCAGCGGATGAACTCAACTTATTGATAGTGGCTACGGATACGCCAGAATTTATTTCTCCTTCAACGGCTGCCGTCGTGCAACACCGAATAAGAGCCACAAACGCAGGCACTTTCGACCTCAATTCCGCTTGTGCAGGCTTTGTAACAGGCTTAGATGTAGCCGCAAAATACATTTTAGCAGACGACCAATATCAATACGTTATGGTCATTGGGGCTTATGCCATG
>JANLRG010000407.1:0-1694 GCA_031361545.1 Bacteroidota bacterium | reverse complement strand
GCGGGCAAAAAGGTTGTGATTATAACAGAATGAAAAGAACACATTGATTCGCTTTATCAATATCTCAAACAATCGCATGAAACAATAACATTGAGTGGTGAAGATTCTGAAAGTAGTAGAGCCGCAAAATGGAAAATTTTGAAAGAAGGCAATTATCAAGTATTGATAACCACAGGACAATTTTTCGGAGAAGGTACTGATTTACAAAATCCCAATTGCCTCTTTTTGGTTTATCCATTTTCATTTGAAGGAAAACTCATACAATACATCGGGCGTGTACAACGCTCTGAGGTAACGCCCACTATTTACGATTATCGAGATATTAAAATTGACTATTTGAACAAGTTATTTCTGAAAAGAAACACGTATTACAGGAAGATTGACAAGCAAGTCACCCTTTTTGATGAGCCGATAGAGCCAGAAGAAGCCACTATTGATTCAAAAAATGTATTCACCATTGATAAAACAATAAAAATACCCTTTGAAAAGCTGGATTTCCGATATGGCGGTATTGCTTTCAAATATGATATTACTGAAATAAACACAGAAGTAGAATTTGAGATTGAACATTTAGAAATCAGACCTGAATTGGAAGTATTGAAACCATACTTTTCAAAAACACTAAAGTTGAAAAATGTAGAGATTAAAATTCAAGCAGAGTTTGAAAATGGAAAACTGATGTCTCAATTAGCAACATCTACCGATTTAGAAAGAATCAATAATGAGATAATTGAAAGCGTCAAGTTCACCTTCATTTCAAAAGATATTTTGGGCAAGCCTAAAACGGATACAAAATCAAACCTCTTAGACATTGTTCAAATTCAAGATTCACTACACGGTGAACCATCACTTTATGAATCAGGTGATGAACTTTTAGGAGATATTTTGAAAGGTAAAAATTTCAAACATCGTCAACAATTGATGTATTTAGCACAAAAACACGACAGCCAAACATTGAAAATCAGATTCGTTTTAAGTCCTTTTTCATTCGTTTTTCTCTTGACTGGTGAAGAGCAATACCACATCGTTTTAGAAACTTTAGATACCGAAGAGGCAACCTATATTTGGCATTTTCCAAAAGTCATCGAAACACTTAAAATAAAACTCAAAGAAATTGACCAACAGTTGAGTATTATCAAAAACAACGGACGACAAGTTTTTCTTGAAATGCAACCCGAAAATTTCAATCGAATACTGCATGATTATTCTGATGACAAAAAGGGGTTTATTATTTGGAAAGGGTGGGTGGAGGAGTTTATTAGTTAACAAAAATTCTACATTTAACATAACTAAATTTACTTTAATCAAAAATTTTATTGTATCGCCCTACCAATTCTAATTCTACAAACTAAAAGCCTATAAAAAAAGTATCGATGCCTATTGCATAATAAAAAATTATGTATTATATTTGTTCACAATAGTTTTTTCTGATGTTAAAACCCGTAAAAATTTACACGAATCGATTCCTAAAAAATTTTATATGTTTCAAGGTTACAATTTCTATTTTATCTTCTTGTTTTGTTCTCAGTGTTCCCACTAATAAATTTTTTGTTGAGTATTTTTTAAGCTTATAATTACTATCATAATTTGATTTTTACATCATAATTTGAAGCTCATTTATCATGATTGATGTTGCTATGTCTGCTCTGCAAAGTACGTTGCAAACCTTTATCAATGACGCAATTGGATCTTTG
>JANLRG010000405.1:0-1044 GCA_031361545.1 Bacteroidota bacterium | reverse complement strand
CAATAGCGGCACAGGTAATATTCCGGCGTTTACCGCTACCAATAGCGGCACTACACCGCTTACTGCAACATTTAGTGCGGTGGCATCTTTTACCAATAATGGTGTCACTTGTACAGGTACGCCCATTCAGTTTACTATAACAGTCAATCTGCCTTTAACCCCCTCAGTCAGTATCGGCGTTTCGAGCAATCCAATATGCCCGGGCACATCCGTTACGTTTACACCAACACCCATCAACGGTGGCGCACCCCCTCAGTATCAATGGTATAAAAACGGTGGTATATTGAATGGTGAAACAGGTGCTACCTTAGTTAGCAATAGTTTAGCTGCTAATGATAAAATCAAAGTACGAATGACTTCAACAGCGGCTTGTGTATCGCCTTTAACTGTTGAATCCAATGAAATAATGATAATTCTTAAAACGCCATCTATTGCTCCAACGAGCATAACCGGTATTTCAACCATCTGCAACGGCGAAAGTACCACCTTAACTTTAATCGGTGGCAGCGCAGGAACTGGCGCAACGGCTGAATGGTTTTCAGGCTCATGCGGCGGCACGCCAGCAGGAATAGGCAACAGTATCACTGTTTCTCCAAGCAGTAGCATAACCTATTTCGTCCGTTTCAACGGTGACTGCAACACAACATCTTGCGCTTCTCAACTCATTACAGTCAATACACTCTCATCAACGCCGACAGGTATTTCCGGCGTTACCAATATTTGCTTAGGCAATAGCACGACCTTGACAGTATCAGGCGGTTTCGCTGGAACGGGTGCCATTGCCGAATGGTTCACAGGCTCGTGTGGAGGCACTCCGGCAGGAACGGGGAATAGCATTATTGTATCACCGACAGTTAATACAAGCTACTATGTGCGGTACAAGGGAATATGCAATACAACGGCTTGCGCAAGTGTAACAGTCAATGTATCGACCCCCTCAGTAGGTGGCGTAGTAGCCCCTGCTCAAAGTCAGGGGTGTGGACAACAGACAGTGAATCTAAGTGTCAGTGGTATAAACGGCAGTGTAACAAATTGGGAACGTCA
>JANLRG010000370.1:0-7556 GCA_031361545.1 Bacteroidota bacterium | reverse complement strand
CAAATTATATAGAAAACTTCAGAACTAATGGCATTGCGGGTTTCTGTAATTATTGTTAATTATAATGTAAAGGAGCTGCTTTCAGCTTGCATCAGTTCATTGTATAGAAATTTGCCGTCAAATGAATTGGAAATTATTGTTGTGGACAACGATTCTAAAGATGGAAGTGAAAACTTTATTCGTACGAAGTTTCCTGAAATAGTTTGGATTGGGAATAAATATAATGCTGGCTTCTCAGCAGCCAATAATCAAGGTATGAAAATAGCAAAAGCGAATGTATTTTTCTTGCTTAATCCTGATACTGAATTATTCGACAATGTTTTGTCAGGCTTACTTTCTATGCAAGAAAAGTACTCAACTAATGTTATCATTCCAAAACTTCTGAATTCAGATGGCAGTTTGCAAAATTCATGTTGGCGTTTTCCATTTATTTGGGATATAATATTTGAAGCAATTTATTTGCATCGCTTTATTAATATTATTAATTATCCTCAATCATTTTTTGATAGGCAATTTAATCCGGATTCAGCTAGCGGTGCAGCAATGTTATTTGGAAGAGATATTTTTGAATCTACTGGTGGACTTGATGAAAATTTATTTTGGTCGGAAGATATTGATTTTTGCTTTGCCGCTACAAAAATGGGATCTCCTTTAGTTTTTTTTCCTGAATATAAAATTTATCATCACAGCGGAAAAAGTTCTTTAACTAATTTGAATATTCCTATTTCCAATCAACTATTAAGTAAGGCCAAGTACCTTCGGAAACATCAAGGAAATGTAATCTGGTTAATTTCTCTCTTTTTTATTTTAATACACATTGTGACAAGAATATTTGTTTTTGGAATTCTTTCCATTTTTAAATCGCAGCCTTTTCGTTTGAAATGGAAAGCTTATATCTATACTTTAAGGAGATATTTCCAATACATTTTCATGAATTCTAATTCTCTGACTTGATGAAAATATGTTTTTTTGCTAACGGTGGGAGTATCCACACGGTAAGATGGTGTTCGCATTTTCAACTACTTGGTCACGAAGTTCATCTTATCTCCTTTGAAAACATAATTTTGCCCAACGTGAAAGTTCATTTTGTGGATATAGGTCCTGTAAATGTCCTTGGCGGAAATTGGAAAGTACTTTTCAAGTATAGAAAAATAAAAAAACTGCTTAGAATTATAAAACCTGATATATTTCATGCTCTTTACGCTACTAGTTATGGAATAACTGGCGCGCTGTGCGGATTTCAACCGTTTATAATTACAGCATTAGGTACCGATGTTTTGATTAGTCCTAAAAAATCGTTTGTGTATAGAATTTTACTTCGTTATGCTTTTTCAAAAGCGAGATGGATTACTGCGATGTCCGATTTTATGAAAAAGGAAATTGTCGATTTGAATGTAGTTGAAAATAAAATTAGCGTTGTCCCTTTCGGTATTGACCCTTTGGTTTTTAATGATAACAATCGTAGTCTTCCTGACAATAAATTTGTAATAACAAGCACTCGAAATTTCGAGAGTATTTATAATATTCCCCACTTAATTAAAGCAATAGCAAAGGTTAGAAATGAAATACCAAATTTACATCTCAATTTAATTGGTACAGGTTCATTGAAAAACGAATTGGAAGAGCTTATTCTAACGCTTCAATTAGTTAAACAGGTTTCGTTTTTAGGAAAATTATCACAGTTTGAAATTGCTAAAGTTTTTGATCAGACGCACATTTTTATTTCTGTTTCATTATCTGATGGGAATAATATTTCGCTCAATGAAGCTATGGCGAGTGGTGTATTTTGTATTGCAACAAATATTCCTGCCAATACACAATGGATCATTGATGGTGAAAATGGTTTATTAGTTCAAATTAATGATGTGAATAGCTTAGCTGAAAAAATTATTAATGCCTATCGCAAATATGATCAATTTCAAAAAAAATCTGTCCCTCTCAACAAAAAAATAATTATTGATCGTGCAGAATGGTCAGTTAATATGAATAGAGTTGAAGACAAATACAAATCTTTAATTTTAGAATAATGAAGGAAAAAATAATTATTATCGGAGCTGGTGGTCACGGAAAGGTTATATGTGATGCTGTGGTTGTTCAAAATAAATATGAGCTACTTGGATTCGTAGACGATGCTCTACCTATTGGATCTGTGGTTTTGAATGCATACAAGGTAATAGAGAATCAGAAAAATATTCAGAACTTAAAAAATTTAGGAATATCGTTTATTGTAGCTATTGGTAATAATAAAGTTCGTGAACGTATTTACAACTTAACTGTTGAATTTTTAGAAGCTGCTATTATTATTCATCCTACTGCTGTAATTGGTTCTGAAGTTAAAGTTGGAAAAGGATCGGTTATATTATCCAATGGAATTATAAATGCTAGCTCTCAAGTTGGTATCAATTCAATTGTAAATGTTAATGCAGTAGTTGATCACGATTGTATGATCGGAGATTATGTACATCTTACAATTGGATCTTTAGTTGGTAGCAATTCTACTATCTGTGATTATTATGCTTCAGCTATTGGAGAAAAAATACCATCTTTTTCTAAGATAATTATTAAATAATAAAGATGAAAGTAGTAACTATCGTTGGAGCAAGACCACAATTTGTAAAAGCGGCAGCTGTAAGTCGGGTGTTGAAATCTCATACATCAATTGAGGAAATTATTTTACACACTGGACAGCATTATGATGATTCTATGTCTGAAGTTTTTTTTCGTGAAATGGAAATACCAAAACCATTTATAAATTTGGAAATTAAATCTACTCTACATGGTGAAATGACTGCACAGATGCTCACTGGAATTGAGAAAGTATTAATCGATCAACGTCCAGACGCAGTCATGGTTTATGGAGATACTAATTCAACATTGGCTGGTGCATTGGCAGCAGCAAAATTGCAAATAAAATTAATTCACGTAGAGGCAGGGCTCAGAAGTTTTAATATGGCAATGCCTGAAGAAATTAATCGAATTCTGACAGATCGAATTTCTAATCTGCTTTGTTGCCCGACGGAACAAGCGGTGATAAATTTGACTAACGAAGGGTTTGGTAATTTAAATTTAAATGTTATCAAAACTGGTGATGTTATGCAAGATGCAGCTATTTATTATTCGCAGAAGTCTGCGGAAAACTCTACTATTTTAAAACAGCTAGCTCTCGAACGTTTTGTATTGTGTACGCTTCATCGGCAAGAAAATACCAATGATAAATTACGATTAAGAAATATTGTTCAAGCAATCAATGAAATAAATGCTGTTATCCCTGTTGTTCTGCCATTGCATCCTAGAACAAAAAAAATATTAGCAGCAGATAGTTTGTTACCACATTGTACAATTATTGATCCTGTCGGATATTTTGATATGATTGAATTGATTAAAAATTCTTCGGTAGTTATGACTGATAGCGGCGGGTTACAAAAAGAAGCTTACTTTTTTTCTAAATATTGTATTACACTGCGTGAAGAAACTGAATGGATAGAGTTAATAGATAATGGAGTTAATTATTTAGTTGGCGCTGACAAAAGAAAAATTGTTGATACAGCTCTGAAGTATTTAGATCAAAAATTATTAACTTCTATAGATTTGTATGGGAAAGGTCAAGCAAGTGAAAATATTGCAGATGCTATTTTAAAATATATTTGAAATGCGTTTATTAATCTTGACTCAATATTTCCCACCAGAAGTAGGCGCACCTCAGAATAGGCTCTTTGAATTGGCAATTCGATTGAGTAAACTCGCTGTAGAAATTACAGTTCTGACTGCAATGCCCAATTACCCTAAAATGGTTATTCATGAAAAATACATTGGTAAAAGTTATACTTATGAAGAAATGGAAGGACTCAAAATTCATCGCTCTTATATTTATGTTTCTAAAGATCGTTCAATATTAAAAAGACTTCTAAATTATTTTTCATTTGTATTCTCCTCTTTAAAAGTTGGCTTGACGAAAACCGGTAAGTATGATTTTATACTTTGTGAAAGTCCGCCTTTATTTTTAGGAATTTCTGCTTTTCTTTTGGCTAAAAGAAAAAATGCTAAATTAATTTTTAATGTTTCTGATCTTTGGCCGGAAAGTGCAGAAAAATTAGGATTAGTTACCAACCAAGCCTTGCTTAAAATTTCAACATGGCTCGAAGAATTTATCTATAAAAAATCTGCATTCGTTACTGGTCAAACACAAGGTATTGTGGCCAATATAAAAAACCGATTTCCCAATAAAACAGTGTACTGGCTTCCCAATGGAGTTGATCTTTCCTATTATGATCCTTCAAAATATAATTCCGATTGGCGTAGCAGTCATAATTTTTTGTCAAATGATTTTATTTTTCTCTACGGTGGAATTATAGGGCATGCTCAAGGACTTGAAGTCATTCTAAATGCTGCAAATATTCTCAGATACAATTCTAAGATTAAATTTATTTTACTAGGAGATGGTCCTGAAAAGGAAAGGCTAATTAAAATATCTACGCACCTAAATTTGAAAAATATTTATTTTTATGATCCAGTTTCTAAATTGGAAATGCCCAATGTTGTATCGGCTTGTACTGCAACTATTGTCCCTTTGAAAAGATTGGATCTCTTTAAAGGTGCTATTCCTTCCAAAATATTTGAATCATTAGCTATGAAAAAACCAATATTGCTTGGTGTGGAAGGCGAAGCAAAAGAATTGTTTATTGAAGAAGGAAAATGCGGATTGTTCTTTACTCCGGAATCTGAAACGGAATTAGCCGCCGTAATATTAAAAATGGTCGATAACCCTTCTTTAGTTGAAGAACTTGGTGAAAATGCGCGAAAGTATGTTGATCAAAAATTTAATCGGAACATTATTGCTGATGATTTTTACCGCCAATTGAAAAATAATTTACAAAACTAAAATGGGTACGATGGGGGAAAGTGTAATCAATGATTCAAACAAAAAAGAAAATAAAATTGTAATCACTCTTTTAGCTATTTCTGTTTTTTTTCTTCCCATGCTTCAAATTGTTCCTATAATTTGTTGGGGTGTTCTTGGTTTATTTTCTATCTTGAAAGGAGATTTTAGAAATTTTTGGAGCAGATTATTTAATTCACCCTTTTACCTGGCATTGATTGGTCTTTATCTTTTTTATTTTGTTGGAATGTTATGGACAGAGCATTACGATTTGGGTTGGGAAGATTTGACAATTAAATTACCACTCTTGTTTTTCCCTTTTCTTTTTTTAACGTTGCCAATAACTTTACATTCTTATAAATTGATAAGAAAAAGTTTAATCGGTGGTTGTTTAACTGCCGGACTAATTTGTTTTGGCAAGGCTTTTCAACATTATTCTCTAAATAAAGATCTGCAAGATTTTTATTATACGACGTTTTCAATTTTATTACACCCCACTTATTTTACACAGTATGTTAGTTTGGCTGTACTTTTTATGCTTCAGATTTTATTTGAAAAGGAAAATAGAAAACCACTTTGTTATGTAGGAAATTGTTTGCTTTTTTTCACATTGGTAATTCTTGTTATAATACTAAATGCCAGAATTGCTATGCTTACTACTTTTGTAGCAATGATTCTGTATTCAATAATGGAAAATAAAAAACATGGAACATTTTTGAAATTGTTGCCCAAAATGGTTGGAGGCGGAGTTGTCATTCTATTTTTGTTTTTTAGCTTAATCAAGGTTTACAATCGATTCACTCAAATTTCAGATGTGATAGAAAAACATCCTGATGTAACTGCTTTAGTTGACACAGTTAATCATGTAGGGTATAATTCTACAACAATTAGAATAGGCTTATTAAAAAATGGTTTGGATATTTGGAAGAATAATTTTTGGTTCGGTGTTGGAACAGGTGATGTGATTCCAGAGACTGTAGCCAATTTACACAAACATGGTCTCAATGTATTGGCAGAAAAGGGGAAGGGTGCTCACAACCAATATTTGCAAACAGCTGTTACACTCGGTGTCTTTGCATTTTTATTTTTGTTTTTCTCTTTAATCATTCCCGGAGTGAGGTTTTTTAAACTTCAAGAGTACCTCTTTTTATCCTTCATTGTAATTGTCGCAATCAATGCAATTGGTGATACAATCTTGCGAGCCTCTGCACTCTACTTTTTTACGTTTTTTGGATGTTATTTTTATAAATTAAGTTATTTATTTCCGAATAAAACTTCTTAATTCTCGGACAATGTTTTTACCTTCACACTCGATAATTCTATTGAGCTGCGCCAGCGTTTTTATGATTTCAATACAAGCTAAAAAATGATCCCATTTTCACCCCCACGGGTTGATCAGAAAATTATTGATGAAGTTGTTGATACGTTAAAGTCTGGTTGGTTAACAACTGGACCAAAGACGAAAAAATTTGAAAAAAAACTAACTTCATACTGTGGTAACAAATCTACTTTATGCCTGAATTCTGCGACGGCTGGGTTGGAAATTGTTCTACGTTGGTTTGGTGTAACAAAAGGTGATGAAGTTATTTTACCATCCTACACTTACTCAGCAACTGCGAATGTGGTTATCCATTGCGGTGCTACGCCTGTTTTTGTTGACGTACAAAATGACTTTAACATTGATCCTGTAAAAGTTCGAGAAGCTATCACTGCTAATACAAAAGTAATCATGCCTGTCGATTTTGGTGGGTGGCCTTGCGATTATCAAGCTCTAAACGCTTTAGTTCGCGAGTCAACCATTCAGAAAAAATTTATTGCAGCTACAAAGGAGCAAAGTGATTTAGGAAGAATATTGATTTTATCTGACGCGGCTCATTCATTAGGAGCAACCTATTTCGGAAAGAAATCTGGCGCATTGACGGACATTTCTGTTTTCTCTTTTCACGCTGTGAAAAATTTGACAACTGGCGAAGGAGGAGCCATCGCTTTTAATCTTGATTCTCCATTTGATAACGATGAAGTCTATAAACATTTGTGCGTTAAAACTCTTCATGGCCAAAACAAAGATGCACTCGCCAAAATGCAAAAAGGAAATTGGCGATATGATATTGTTGAAGCTGGTTATAAAATGAATATGACCGATATTTTAGCTTCAATTGGTTTAGTAGAATTGGAAAGGTATGATTCTGAAACACTGCCGAAAAGAAAATCAATTTGCGAAGCTTATAATAAAGCTTTTGCAGATAAACCTTGGGCTTTGCTTCCTGAATTAAAAAATGATACTCAAGAAACTTCTTATCACTTATATCCGTTGAGAATTAAAGGAATTGATGAGGCTACGCGCGATAAAATAATGAAAAATATCTTTGATAAAGATATTAGTGTAAATGTTCATTTTATTCCAGTTCCAATGATGTCTTATTATAAATCATTAGGGTATTCAATAGAGAATTATCCTCAATGCTATAAGAACTATTCTTGCGAAATCTCTTTACCCATATTTTTCGACCTATCTGTACAACAAATTGATGAAATAATTTCCTCTGTCATCCAATCAGTGGAGGAAGAATTATATATTCGCACCTTATGAAAAAATTAATCTATTTATTTGTCTTCATCTCATTTTGTGCTAACGCTCAAACTCCTGACTACAAAACTCTTTCTGAAACTGTCCTGGAGC
>JANLRG010000347.1:0-14329 GCA_031361545.1 Bacteroidota bacterium | reverse complement strand
TCTTCTTGAAGCTTTAAAAAATCTGACATATCAGGAGTGCGAGCGTGAAAATTGACGATTATATCTATTGATGTGGGGCCAAATGCCTTTAACCGAACAATCGAATCTGGCTCTATTAGCTCCTCTGAAATCAACACATTTCGAATCTCATTTAAAATTGTACGAAGTTGTTCTTCACTGGTCTGATATACCAAGCCTAAAATAAAATTAGATCGCCTAGAAATTCTTTCTGTATCATTGATCAATTCAGTGTCAGTCATTTTTTTGTTGGGCACTATTACCACCATTCGATCAATTGCTCTTATACGAGTTGACCTAAATCCAATGCCTTCCACTTTACCTTCTGTGGATCCTACTTTTATTGTATCGCCCACAATAAATGGTTTGTCAATAAACAAAGTAAAAGACCCTATTAAATTTTCTAAAGTTTCTTTAGCAGCCAACGCAAAAGCTAGTCCACCAATACCTAAACCAGTTACCAAACCAACCACATTCAGATTAAAGACGATTCCTATTAAGACAAAAAAGCCAATTCCAACAGAAATAACTTTCAACGCTTCTTTAGCAAAAATTACTAATTGTTCATCTGTTGCTACCGTTTTTTTTACTCTTGCAATCAATACCAATGCGACAAAATCTAACAACCGTATTACAATCCAAGTGAGAGAAAAAATAATAGCTCCCTCAAAAATTCGGAATATAATTAATCGTACCCCAAATTGATTATCAGGAACCAATTTCCATTCAGTTGGAAAGACAAGTCGATCAAAAGCGAAATAAAAAATTCCAATCATTATGAACAATTGGAATGGACGATTCATAAGGTTTAGAAATTGTTCCGCTCCTACACGCTTTCCATAACGACGAAATAGTGCAAAAATGGTACGGGTGATTATTTTAGACAGAAATTTTTTGAGAATTAATCCCAAAAGTATAATACCAAAAAACCAAACATAGCTCTCTATTGTGTTCCCAAGAAACCGATCATTTAAAAAATTCATTGGATTCATACTACTTCAATTATTATTAACTCATAAAGAAATCAAACTACTTTAGTAATTTCTTGATGGCAATTTCTAGTGCAGTCTGACTAATATTAACTTTTGAAGGATTTATTTTGTGAACGGCCTGTAATGCTTCCCCAATACAATTTGAAACATCTTTAAAAATTGCATCATCCGTAATTGGTGCATGATCTGTCATCAGATACCTGAATACTCTTGCCATTCCACAGTTGGCAATAAAATCTGGGATGACACTAATGGACTGGTCAGCAAATTCAGCTCCGGGGCCCATAAATATTTCATTGTCGGAAAATGGAACATTTGCTCCACAAGAAATCACTTCCAGTTTATTGGCAATCATTTTCTTTACTTGATCTTGCTGGACAATTCTTGAAGCAGCGGCTGGAATAAAAATTTCTGCACCTATTTCCCATACTTTTTTATACATTTCTTCAAAAGGAATCATTGAAGGTGCGTTCAACTGGTTTCCGTTTCTATTTAAATAGAGTGCTGTAATTTCTTCAAAAGAAAATCCTTTTTCATTCATTACTCCACCCAATCGGTCGATGATGGCTACAACTTTAGAACCCATTTGTGCTAAATAATATCCTGCCGCTGCCCCAACATTTCCCCATCCCTGTACGATCGATCTTTTGCCCACTACGCTTTCGCCTTTCAAATTGTAATGATGAAAAACTGCCTGAGCCACACCGTAGCCAGTGATCATATCGGCAACTGTAATCAATCTGTTTACATCTGGAGAGTAGGATGGCTGGTCTAAATGTTTTTTCACTCCAACTTGTAATTGCCTGATAATGCGACTCTTTTTTTCTTCCGAAACATTCCAATGAGCGACAACTGTACCTTCTTGAGGATGTTTTAGTCCGTACTTTTCAGTTATTGGAATGACGTCGTGAATTTCGTCGACATTCAAATCTCCACCAGTGCCGTAATAGGTTTTCAATAATGGCATTACTGCTTTAAACCATCTTTCCAAAACTCCTTTTTTGCGAGGGTCATGCGGGTCAAAATTGATTCCTGATTTTGCTCCGCCAATGGATGGACCACTCACAGAGAATTTTATTTCCATGGTCTTTGCCAACGACTCTACTTCCCTTTTGTCAAGTCCTTTTCTCATTCGTGTTCCTCCACCCGCTGATCCACCGCGGAGCGAATTTATTACGATCCACCCTTCGGCTTCTGTATCTGTGTCCTTCCACTCAAAGACAATCTCTGGTCTCTTTTGCTCAAATCGTTGAATCAATTCTTTTATTGACGATATCTCAGCTGTATTGGTAGTTTCCATGTTCATTTTTAGGCGCCACAAACCTAAGTAATCCTTGTGAATAATGGAGGGAAAATATCCGTCACCTAGCCAATTATTACTCCTTTTTATTTAATTGTTTTGATTTATGATATGTAAAATTGTTCTTCTATCTTTCATTTCTCTATTATACATTTGTCACATCAACTTTTTTATACTCAATAGAAAAACAATTGAAAAATTCTTTCAAAAAAAATTAAAAAAATATTTCTTTTTTTTTGGAATTAAAGCGAATGATATTGTAAATTTGAGTTGAACCTTTTGAAATTTCACTTTGTCTAAAACCAGACTCCAAGCCATGGCAACTAAAAAGAAAGTAATTAAGAAACCAGCAGCTAAAAAGGCTGCAAAAAAAGCTCCGGCGAAAGCAAAGAAAGCTTCGGCGAAAAAAGCAAAAGCAAAAAAACCAGCTGCTAAAAAAGTAGAAAAGAAAAAACCTGCAGTCAAAAAAGTTGCAGTCAAAAAGAAACCAATTGCAATTAAGAAAAAAGCTCCCGCTACAATAGCTGCTGCCCCTAAAAAAGCTACTCCTGCTATAAAAGAGAAAACCTTGAATAAGAAAAACACTCCCATTACAAAAGAAAAAGCAACTAAGCCAGCTGTGGTTGTCACAAAAAGCCCAGCTCCTAAAAGTGTAGAACCCAAAAAAGCTCCTGCTGTAAAACAAAAAGCTATCATTATTGATGATGATGATGATGATTTGTCAATCGTGGATTCTGAACTTGACATCGACGAAATTGATGAAGACGATGCCGATATAGATAAAGACGAAGAAGTGGTTGACGCTGCTGATGAAGACGACTCAGTAGAAGAAGATATGCCAGACGATGTAAAAGGCTTTGACGATGCTCCTCCTGTGGGAGATTTTGACGATGACGATGACGACGATTTTTAAAAAATATTAGTAATAAAAAAGCCGGTACTCTTTATTTTAAGTACCGGCTTTTTTATTGAAAGGGAATTTTTTTTCTTTAAATTAAAAAAACATCGCCTCCCGATGAATCTTCTGAAGCTCCTGTTACACTCTTCAAACAATTATTTTCATTCCTAATTTTTAGAACTCCTAAGAATCCAAAAATAATTGCCTCCTTAAAATCAATAATTGCTTTCGAGGGAATGACTATTTTCAAATGACACTCGTCTTCAATTTGTTTTAACAAAAAAAGATTCAAAGTTCCCCCTCCTGTAATCAACATTTTTGAATTGGAGACTTCACTCCCTATCACTTTTCCAATTTGAATGGCTATGTGTTTACAAAATGTTCTTAAAAGATCTTCTGGCTTGATTTGATAGTTGTTTAAAATTGGAAAGACTTCTCTTTCGATATCTTCTCTCCCTAATGATTTTGGATATGACTTCTTGTAAAATGGCAACTCATTAAGTTCATTTAACAACTTTTTATTCAACTCGCCTCCATTCGCAAAAGCACCATCGTCGTCAAAATTACTTCCAAGTTTTTCAGCCAACATATTCAAAACAATATTACACGCGCAAATATCAAATGCAATGCGCTCTTCATTCTTCTCAAAAGAAATATTTGCTATGCCGCCCAAATTTAAACAGTAATCCATTTCACCAAAAAGCAATCGATCGCCGATCGGAACTAATGGAGCACCTTGTCCGCCTAAAGCAACATCCCCTTTTCTAAAATCACAAATGACATTGACTCCCGTCATATTTCTAATTTCAGTTCCAGAACCAACTTGAACAGTAATTCCGTTCTGAGGTTGATGCTGAACAGTGTGGCCATGAGACGATATATAGTTGAAAGAAATATTTTCCTCATCTCTGAATTGATTGATCTGCTGACCAATATATTTTCCAAAATCACTGTCCAAAATTGCCAACTCTTTCGGCCCCAATGTCGCCGCTTCTCTTAATCTTTTTTGCCATTGCTGATCGTAAGAAATAGTCTTAGCCGTGATCAATTTGAATTTCCATTTATCATCTATCGCAAATTCACAAAACGCTAAATCAAGTCCATCTAATGAAGTTCCCGACATGACACCAATTACACTATATTTCTCTGCTGACATATCTGGCGAAGATAAAACGAGAAACCAACGAATAAGCACTTCTTTGAGATTGAAACCAAAACAGATATCAACAAAGATTCAAAGTATCTGACTATCAGAAATTTGATCTGATGATTTTGGCTTGTGAATAACGCTTAAATCGATTACGTTTGTCCTCCCATAATAGAAAACAAATTATCTTGATTTCTGTCTTATAAAAACAGAAAACATCAACAGAAAACCTATGAATTTCGAACTAAGCGAAGAACATTTAATGATCCGTCAGGCAGCACGTGATTTTGCTCAAAATGAACTTAAACCAGGAGTAATTGAAAGAGACGAGCACCAAAAATTTCCTGCCGAACAAATTAAAAAAATGGGCGAGCTTGGATTTTTGGGAATGATGGTGAGTCCACAATATGGTGGTGGAGGCATGGATACGGTGTCTTATGTTTTGGCTATGGAAGAAATTTCTAAGGTGGATGCATCGGCTTCAGTTGTGATGTCAGTGAATAATTCTTTGGTCTGCTGGGGGCTTGAAAATTTTGGTACCGAAGCTCAGAAACAAAAATATTTAGTTCCTCTTGCGAAAGGTGAAATCATTGGTGCATTTTGTCTCTCAGAACCAGAAGCGGGATCAGATGCTACTTCTCAACAAACGACAGCAATTGACATGGGCGACCATTACTTATTGAATGGAACAAAAAACTGGATTACGAATGGTTCTACCGCTTCTGTTTATTTAGTGATTGCTCAAACTGATGTTGCGAAAGGTCACAAAGGAATTAATGCATTGATTGTTGAAAAAGGTGCTGCCGGATTTGCTGTTGGCTTGAAAGAAAATAAATTAGGAATCAGAGGAAGCGATACACATTCATTGATGTTTACCGATGTAAAAGTTGCTAAAGAAAATAGAATTGGTGAAGATGGATTCGGATTTAAATTCGCAATGAAAACATTAACAGGAGGAAGAATTGGTATTGCCGCACAAGCATTAGGAATTGCATCTGGAGCGTATGAATTAGCATTAGCCTACTCTAAAGAAAGAAAAGCATTTGGTGTTCCTATTTGTCAACACCAAGCAATACAGTTTAAACTTGCAGACATGGCCACAGAAATTGAAGCCTCTAGATTACTTTGCTTGAAAGCTGCGTGGGACAAAGACCAACACAATGATTACAACCTTTCTTCTTCGATGGCGAAATTGTTTTCATCAAGAGTAGCAATGGAAACGACTGTTGAAGCTGTTCAGATTCATGGTGGATATGGTTTTGTAAAAGAATACCATGTTGAACGATTGATGCGTGACGCTAAAATTACGCAGATCTATGAAGGAACAAGCGAAGTCCAAAAAATTGTTATTTCCAGAGCAATTCTAGGAAAATAAATATTTTAAGAAGCAATCAGATGAACACTTCAACTTTCAACTGATTGCTTTTACAATTAAAATTCAATGCATAAGTTTTTGTTCCGTATTTCAAATAACAGACTGTTATTTTTTTTTCTGCTTTTTTGTGTTGCTTGTAGCTCACAAAAGAGTGTAATTTATTTTCAAGGGGCAACGCCTCACATTCAACAGGACGCTAATTCTAAATTAAAAGTTTATCCCGGAGACATCTTAGGTATCAATATTTTTACCGTGAATGCAGATGCTTATCCTTATCTCTCTTCCGGTATGGACAGACCTATTAGTGACAACCGATCTCCCTATGAAAAAGGATTTGTTGTTGATGAGAATGGCGAAATGAAATTACCTTTGATTGGCACAACAAAATTATCAGGGCTCACCATCCACGAGTGTATTACTACATTAGAAGATAAATTTAAAGTTTATATCGACGACCCAATTATTACAATTAAGAAATTAAATTTTAAGGTAACGATTTTAGGTGAAGTGAATAAACCAGGAACTTACCCAATCTTGAACGAAAAGGCAACACTAACAGAAGTGCTAGGACTGGGTGGTGATCTTACTCAATTTGGCGACAGAAAAAATGTTCACATCATCCGAACAGAAAATAATATCACAAAGGATCTTTATGTCGATTTAACAAATGCAAATAGTCTAACAGCAGAAGTATATTTTTTACACCCCGACGATGTCTTATACATTTCGCCGGTCAAAAGAAAAGCGTTCCAAAATATTTCACCATCGGTAACTGTATTTACATCAATTTTAACAACTACAGTCGTTGTCATTTCCTTTTTAATTACCAGTACTAAAAAATAAATTGACATGAGAACCAATGCCGAGAATCAACGCATCAATGACGATGAAATAGATCTGCGTTTGCTCATTGGAAGTATCAGAAAAAAACTACACTTTTTTTTGATATCGGCAGCAATCTTTTCAATTGGTGCTTTTCTTTATATCCGTTTTACTTTACCAATTTATGAAGCAACTTCTAGTGTCTTAATCAAAGATTCTAAAAACCCTTCTAAGAACATTGAAGACATTCTCACAGGAGATTTATTAGGCAACACTAAAAACATTGCAACAGAAATTGGCATTCTTCGGTCTAGATCAGTTTTAGAAGAAACGATTAATGAATTAAATTTAGGAGTCAGCTATTTCGACAAATCTGGTTTTTTCTCTTATCCCGTTTACAAAAATACTCCCTTCAACGTTAATCTTTCTCGTGCTTCCGATGGAATTTATGATGAAGAGTTTACCGTCAAGCCAATTGACGAAAATACTTTTAAGCTCGATTTAGATGCAGACAATAGAAGTTTTCGTTTTACCTATAGCGGCAATCATCATTACGGAGAGGAAATCAAAACACCTCATTTCACTTTTAAAATAGAAAAAAACGAAATCGCATTCGATAAAGAAAGCAAAGAAGAATATTCTTTCGTCATCAATTCGATGAACAAACTTATTGCTTACTACAATGAGAAAATGAAAGTTGAGCCAATTAATAAAGACGCAACGATTGTGACGGTTAGTGTACAGGACAAAATTAAAGAACGTGCTGTTGATTTTCTCAATACACTTGGAAAAGTTTATATTAATCAAGACATCAAAGATAAGTCGAGTGTTGCTGCGTTGACATTGAAATTTGTTGATGAGCAATTAGAAGAAATCAGTAAAACACTGAATGCAACCGAGCTCGATCTTCAGAAATTCAAAGAACAAAAAGGAACAATTAATTTAAGTGAAGAATCAAAAGCTTATTTAGAAAGAGTAACTTCTGTTGACGAAAGCAGAGTCAAAGCAGAAATCAATTTACGATCGTTAGATTATCTTTCAGATTACATCAGTTCCAATCGTGACATGGAATCGCTGGCGCCAACAACTCTTGGTAGTCCAGATCCAATTTTAGTTGACCTTATCACGCAGTTGAAAGAATTACAAAGTAAAAGAAAGACACTAGCCTATGGATCGAGTGCTGCTTCTCCCGCTTTGAAAGTTATTGACCAGCAAATTGAATCGACAAAGAAATCTTTGGTGGAGAGTATCAACAACATCAGAAACGTTAGCAAAACTGATTTGCAAGGAATCAATTCACAGATTTCACAATATGAAAACTCCATTCGTAAAATACCAAATATAGAACGTGAACTTTTAGGGATTCAACGAAACTTCACTGTCAATGAAAATATTTATCTGTATTTGCTACAGAAAAAAGCGGAAACAGGAATTGCAAAAGCGACTGCTGTTTCTGATAATAAAGTTTTAGACTCTGCAACAATTAATGACATTCCTGTTATTCCAAATAAGAAGGCTGTTGCTATCATAACTTTAATGCTCATTTTCATAGTGCCTATCGTTATCATTCTTGTTCAATCGTATATCAGCAATACAATCAGCAATCGTGAAGACATTGAAAAAATGACGAAGACTCCAATCATAGGAGTTGTCGGACATCATAATTCAGAGGAGAGATTAGTAGTGTCCAACAAACCGAAGTCATCTATTGCAGAAGCATTTCGTTCCATCCGAGCCAACTTAATGTTTTTTGGATTGTCAGAACAACATAAAGTTGTATTGATAACATCGAGCGTAGGTGGAGAAGGGAAATCTTTTTCGACACTGAATTTAGCAACAGTACTTTCTTTACAAAGTCACAAAGTGATCATTGTCGGAATGGATTTACGCAAGCCACAGTTGGTACAAGATCTTGGAGTTAATAATGATTTTGGAGTGAGTACCTATCTAATTGGCAAAAGTTCGTTAGAGAGCGTAATTTGTAAAACAAATATTCCGGGCTTAGACATTATTCCTTCTGGACCTATTCCGCCGAATCCTGCAGAATTGCTTGCCAAGAAAGAAACTGTCAATTTAATGAATGAGTTGCGCACCATGTACGACTACATTATTATTGACACTCCACCGGTAGGAATTGTAAGTGACGCTATGATGCTGATGAACATTGCTGATATTAATATTTTTATTTTACGAGAAAACTATTCAAAGAAAGAATATATTAAAAACATCAACAATTATTATTCACAAGGAAAAATTAGTAACCTGTGTATTCTTTTGAATGATGCTGGTTCTAATATGCGGTATGGCTATGGTTACGGCTACAGTTACGGATATCATGGATACGGATATTACGACGAGGACACGAAGAAGAAAAAACTTTTTGGAAGAAAAAAGAAAAATTGAAATTTAGTTCATAGTTTAAAGTTTAAAGTATAAAAATTGAGAATTGAAGATTGGTTTAAAGTTCAAGGTTTAAAGTTCAAAGTTCGCGCTAGAAAATGTTAAGCGGAAATAAAAGACATCGAATAAATCTTCTCTCCCTTCAAGTGTCATTTCGCCTTTATCAGAAAAAGTTTTTAAAAAAGTAATAAAAAGTAAGGTCAAAGGTCAGAAGTCAAAAGTAAGAAGTGAAAAAAAAACCTGCGCTCTAGGAAATGTTAAGCGGAAATAAAAGACAACCTTTAACCACAAATCTTCAATTTCTCAATTCTCAATTTTTTCAATTCTCAATTTTCAATTCCAAAAGGCGTTCCATCTTCGAACTCCGAGAGCCTTTGATTAGGATGAGAGAATTTTCAGGAAGTTGTTTTTGAAAATATTCTGCTGCAAGATTTGAGTTTTCAAAATGCAGACAAGCTATTTCTCCGACGAAGGCTCCAAAATTTTTACCTACTAAAATGAGCTGGTTATTATCGATGGTTTTCAAAAGTTCAATGATGCGTTGATGTTCTTTGAAACTTTCATCACCCAATTCAGCCATGTCGCCGATGCAAATATATTTTGAATGAGAATTCATTTTTTGAAAATTCTTTAATGCTGCTTCCATACTGCTAGGATTAGCATTGTAAGCATCCATGATAATAGTATTCGTGCCACTTTTAATAATCTGCGACCTACTATTATCTGGAGAATAAGCAACCACAGCTTCCCTAATGTCTTCCGGCTTCACACGAAAATAATTTCCAATGGTGATTGCGCTTAAAACATTTTCAAAATTGTAAGCTCCGATCAACTGAGTTTCAATTTCTCCAAAAGCACTTTCACATTTCCAAGTCATTGTTAAAGTTGGTTCAGTATGTAATAACTCGCCTTTACAATACACTTCTCCTTGCGTTCCATAATATACTGCATTCTCCAATTGGTGCTTCTTTACCATTTCATTTAAATGTTGATTGTCATGATTGACAAAAGCGACCTTTCCTGATTGTTGAAGATGTGAGTACATTTCTCCCTTTCCAATTTTCACTCCCTCAAATCCTCCGAATCCTTCTAAGTGTGCTTTGCCTACATTAGTGATCATACCGAAATCAGGATTAGCAATCCGACAAAGTAATTCAATTTCTTTTTGATGATTCGCTCCCATTTCCACAACTAAAAAATTGGTGATCAGTGGCGTCGACAAAATTGTAAGCGGAACTCCAATGTGATTATTAAAATTCCCTTTCGTTGCATGGACATTGTATTTTTTCGCCAGTACATTTCGAATTAATTCCTTCGTTGTTGTTTTTCCATTCGAGCCAGTGATTGCAAGAACAGGAAAGTTCATCGTCATGCGATGATAGTTTGCCAATTGTTGTAAAGCAGTCAATGCATCTTCCACTAACAAACATCGGTCGTTCAATTGGAATGCCGCCTCATCCACCACCACAAAAGCAGCCCCCGATTCCAAAGCCTTTTGAGCGAAAGTATTTCCATTGAAGGATTGCCCTTTCAAAGCAAAGAAAATAGACCCGGGCGTAATTGACCGAGAATCGGTCGATACAGCACGATGAAGAAGATAGTTGGAATAAAGTTCAGCAATAGAAGTCATAAGGGCGAAATAAAACAAAAAACCATAGGAGTCGAAGCGAAGTTCATTAAGTTTTACCTAAACAATGTTGTTAGTAAAAAGATCATTTATTCTAAAGTCGATTTCTTCCAACAAAAGCAAAAAAATATTAAAAAGCCCGACTTTTGAGAGTGATTTCCTCCGCTAAAATTTGCCTTTTTGGTGTGTAGTTTTAATTATAATGACTACTTTCGCGCTCTGAAAAATAAATCTATTTAAAATAATATCAACCATCATGGCGAATATTGGAAAAATAACCCAAATTATCGGGCCAGTAGTAGACGTTAGCTTCGAAGATGAAGGGTCCGTCCTTCCAAACATTCTGGACGCATTAGAAATTGATCGTCCGGGTAACACTCCTATTGTTCTTGAAGTTCAACAGCACGTTGGCGAAAACCGCATTCGTGCAATTTCTATGGAATCAACAGACGGATTAATGCGTGGAATGGCAGTTCGTTCCATCGGTTCTCCGATTATGATGCCATCAGGTGAAGCAATTAAAGGACGTTTATTTAATGTTGTTGGAGATGCAATCGATGGAATCGGTCCTGTTTCTAAAGTTGGTGGAGTTCCAATTCACCGTCAGGCTCCCCGTTTCGAAGACCTTTCAACTGAATCAGAAGTTCTTTTTACAGGCATCAAAGTAATTGACTTGATCGAGCCTTATTCAAAGGGTGGAAAGATTGGTCTTTTCGGTGGTGCTGGTGTAGGAAAAACAGTATTGATCATGGAATTGATTAACAACATCGCGAAAAGTTATGCAGGTCTTTCTGTATTTGCTGGTGTTGGTGAGCGTACGCGTGAAGGAAATGATCTTCTTCGTGAAATGATCGAATCAGGCGTTATCCGATATGGTGATGCTTTCAAGCATTCAATGGAATCAGGTGGCTGGGATTTAAACTCAGTTGACAAAGTTGAATTAGCAAAATCACAAGCTACATTGGTATTTGGTCAGATGAATGAGCCGCCAGGAGCACGTGCACGTGTCGCTCTTTCAGGATTAACTGTCGCCGAATATTTCCGCGATGGCGATGAAAAATCGGGTGGTCGTGATATCTTATTCTTTATTGATAATATCTTCCGTTTCACACAAGCAGGTTCTGAAGTATCGGCCCTTTTAGGTCGTATGCCTTCAGCCGTGGGTTACCAACCGACACTTGCAACTGAAATGGGATTGATGCAAGAACGAATCACTTCAACAAAACGTGGATCTATTACTTCTGTTCAAGCGGTCTATGTACCAGCTGATGACTTAACTGATCCGGCTCCGGCAACAACGTTTGCTCACCTAGATGCAACAACGGTATTGAATCGTAAGATTGCCGAGTTAGGAATTTATCCTGCGGTAGATCCATTAGATTCAACATCACGAATTCTCTCTCCATCAATTGTTGGAGAAGAGCATTACAATACTGCCCAACGAGTAAAAATTATTCTTCAGCGTTACAAAGAACTTCAAGACATCATTGCCATTTTGGGCATGGATGAATTAAGTGATGAAGATAAATTAACGGTATCGCGTGCACGTCGTGTTCAACGTTTTCTTTCTCAGCCGTTCAATGTTGCAGAACAGTTCACAGGCTTAAAAGGTGTAATTGTTCCGATAGAAGAAACGATCAAAGGATTCAACATGATTATGAATGGCGAAGTGGATGAATATCCGGAAGCAGCCTTCAACCTTGTTGGTACGATTGACGATGCTATAGCAAAAGGTAAAAAGATACTTGCAGAAAATCAATAATCAGCTGATATGAATTTAGAAATTATCACCCCAGATAAAAAAGTATATTCAGGTGAAGTGACATCAGTTTCCGTTCCCGGAAAATTAGGTCGCTTTGAAATGCTACGCAATCACGCACCAATCATCAGCACGTTGCTGAATGGCAAGGTGAAAATCAAAGACAAAGAAGGCGTTAAAACTTTCGATGTTAAAGGTGGTGTAGTCGAAAACCTAAATAATAAGATTATCATTTTAGCAGAGTCGGTTTAAGCACTACGTTTTCTAAAAAAAATAAAGGCGATCTTTAAAAGGTCGCCTTTTTTAGTTACTAGGTTTTTTGATTACTTAATAAAAAGGCTAAAGGAATGACAGGATTAGTTGTCAGAAAATAGATTGTCGCTATACTTCAATTGCCTAACTTCGAAGTCATGCATATAGACAAAAATTCAACGACTTTTAAAATTTGTCTAACGCTCTACATCCTCCTCGGAAATGTACTCGTCCATTATTTTCATATAATCAACTTTACTTTTGACAGTGGCATTTACTGGCTGCCTGAATATGCGCTGAGAAATAATTTCCTTACTAACGTTTGGCATCTTCATACCAATCCCCCGCTTCTAAATATTCTGTACGGAATAGTTACTAAAGCCGGACTTTCGTTTTAC
This sequence comes from Bacteroidota bacterium, assembly GCA_031361545.1. Classification (GTDB taxonomy): domain Bacteria; phylum Bacteroidota; class Bacteroidia; order AKYH767-A; family 2013-40CM-41-45; genus JADKIH01. The sequence continues at coordinate 1,341 of JANLRG010000347.1, read as the reverse complement.
ACTTTTTGTTCAATCGCTTTTCCTCTCTTGCAAATTGCTGCGACACTTTTATTCTACCAAACTTTAATTACTAAAGAAGTAAAACACGCTAAATTATTTACGGTCCTCCTCTTTGCTAATCCTTTGCATTTTATTTGGTTTAACTTTTATTATTATCCAGCCATCATTTTCTTCTTTAGCGCTCTCGTCGTATTTGTTTTGTTCTCAAAACTAGACAGCAATCGAAAGTTGTTGCTTCTCTCTTTAATCTTTGTCAGCATCTCCATGCTTCGAGCTTCTTATCATCCTGTTTGGATTGCATTGCTCATCCTTTCATTTCGAAAGAAAGTTAAAACTTCCACTCTGTTAATTGCTCTGTCGTTCCTGCTAATTCCAATTCTCTGGTACACTAAAAACTATTCACAATATGGCTTCTGGGGCGGAACGAGTTTATTCGGACAAAATATTTCTGCCCATTATCCAGATCATCTTCGTCATGAGATTAATAATTTTAATAGCAGAGGTCGTTATAAATTAGTTAACAATTATCGAGGACTTTACAATGAGAACGATCTATTAATTCAGAAATATTCGACGGATAAATTACTGAACGACACAAATACTTTACACAACGTCAGAACTATTCTCATTTCGCAAGGCTATCAAAAAGAAACTGAACAATACTTCAACTGGAAATATTCTGCTCTGACAATTGCATACGGAACATTTTCTTTTTTTGGCAGTCCGGCTATCGATGAATACAACAATAAAAGTGAAAAGCCTTTCACCTGGAACAATTCTTTTCTAATCGATTGGTTCGATCTTCCTAATATAAAAATTCATTCTTCCAACGGTGGCTATTCTTTTATCCGACTTTCCTGGTACACCATATTTTATCCTATCACCATTTTACTTTTACTCTACAATTATCGCACTCTTTCTTTCGAAATAAAATTTCTCTTCCACTGGATGCTCATCATCGGAATTATTTATTGCACGATCGATCCGAATGAAGCATCACGAATGCGATATGAAACAGAACCGGTTTTTTATTTTTTAGTTGTGTTGTGGATTGCCAGAAGGCAGAAAAAAATTGAGAATTGAAAATTGATGATGGATGATGAAGATCGAAAGATTGAGAATTGACAATTGAGAATTGAGAATGAAAATAATTCACTCTTTCTTATAAATGCAGTTTAACATATAACGTTCTTCATTCCTTTGAGACTAATTTTTTCTCTGGGGGAAAGATTTTTTGGAATGAAGAACGATGGAGGCAAATTGAGAATCGTCATCCTTCAGGAACTTGTTGGTGACATGCGTTTGGCAACATCGCATGCAAGCACAACTTGAAAATCGTCG
>JANLRG010000324.1:0-9034 GCA_031361545.1 Bacteroidota bacterium | reverse complement strand
CAAGATTGCTTTCCAATTTGTTAAGCAAGGTTTAATTTTCGCTGCACTTTGTGAAGCAAAATTTGCTCTGCACTTTAAGAAGCAAAAATTGCAAAGCAATTTGTAAAAAAAAATTGCACTGCACTTTAGAGCAGTACAATTTGTTTGAAATTTATTTTCCTTTGATTGAGATTAATTCAACATCAAATATCAACGTTGAATTAGCTTCAATCTTAGGACCGGCAGAACGATCACCATAAGCTAACTCAGACGGAATAAATAACTTGTATTTTGAGCCAACTTTCATCATTTGAAGTGCTTCTGTCCATCCCTTGATTACGGCACCAACTGGAAATTCAGCAGGTTCTCCACGCTCAATTGAAGAATCAAAAACAGTTCCATCGAGCAAAGTACCATTGTAATGAACTTTCACTGTATCAGTTGCTGTTGGCATTGGGCCCGTTCCTTCTTTAACAACTTGATATTGTAGTCCATCAGGAAGTTCTATAACTCCTGGTTTCTTTTTGTTTTCGGCAAGGAATTTTTTCCCTAAAGCTGAATTTACATCGCCTTTTTGTTTTGCTTTCCCGCCTAGATACCCTTGAATAACACTTTGGGATTGAGCAGAAGTTAAGATTAAACTGTCCCCTTTAATAGAGCTTTGAATAGCTTGTTTTAGGACTTCAAGATTCAAGGAATCAAGTCCATCTTTTTTCATATTCGTACCAATTGAAATTCCTATAGCATAAGCTACTGAATCAGAGGTAGATTTTAGGTTAATAGAAGGTTTTCCCTTTTGACCTTGACAAGAGAATAATGTAGCAATACTGAAACATGCTGCGAGAGCAAGAACTTTTTTGTTCATAGTTTTATAATTTGGAGGTCGCGAAGATAGAAAAACTTAAGCAACCAACTACAAATGTGTGTTTTTACCTGAAAATCTTTAGGTACTCTTCATTCTACCTATAAAAACAATCTATTATCCATTAAAAACAAGCAGTTAACAAAAAGACAAATGGGAATTTAAAGCAAAAACTATATTTGTACACTCTTAATCAAGTTTGTGGCAAAAGTTCTCTGTATTATCAATCGGTTAAATTTAGGTGGACCAGCATTCCATGTTGCCACCCTTACTAAATATCTATCTCCTGAATTTGAAATGCTTTTAGTTGCAGGCACCAAGCAAGACAGCGAAGAAAGTTCTGACTATATTGTCAAAGGGATGGGGCTGAATTTTGAAAGCATCCCTGAAATGCACCGCTCCATTCATCCAATTAAGGATTATATAGCTTATAAAAAACTAAGGGAGATGATAAGGGAATTCAAACCCGATATCGTTCACACCCATGCTGCCAAAGCTGGGGCTCTTGGTCGATTAGCAGCACTACATGAAAATGTTCCAGTGATTTTACACACTTTTCATGGGCATGTTTTTCATTCCTATTTTTCACCTTTAAAAACAAAAATATTTTTAATCATTGAAAGATTTTTAGCGAAAAAGACATCTGGAATTATTACGATAAGCGAACGACAGCGAAAAGATTTATTGTGGAAATACGCCATCACAAAAGCATCGAAGATACACATGATTCCGCTTGGTTTTGATCTAAGTAAATTTAGAGAAAACATACAAGAAAAACGAAAAAGTTTTAGAGAAAAATATTTTTTAGAAGAAGATGAAATTGCAATTGGAATAATTGGTAGACTGGTGCCAGTAAAAAATCACACACTGTTTCTTACGAGTGCCAAACAAATGATGAGTACTACCAAAAAGAAAGTCAGAGTATTTATCATTGGAGATGGAGAAAGTCGAGATTCACTTTTTAGAGAGTCGGAATATCTTGGAATAAATTACACCTACTACCCTACTCATCCAGTGAAAGCAGATTTCACCTTTTGCTCTTGGATCAAAGATGTAGATATTGCTATCTCAGGATTAGATATAATCGCGATGAGTTCATTCAATGAAGGAACCCCTGTTAGCTTAATTGAAGCCCAAGCTGGAGATAAACCAGTAATTTCTACCAATGTTGGAGGAATAGAAAATGTTGTTTTAAAAAATGAAACGGCTTTACTAGTTGATAGTAATAATTATTTAGAATTTGCTGCTCAACTATCTAGATTAGTTGAAGATGATGAGTTAAGAAATCGGCTGGGTAAAAATGGGTGGGAGTTTGTTAGAGAAAAATTTCATTTTACCAGAATGATTCGAGAAGTATCAACATTATACAATCAGTTATTAATTAAAAGCAAGCGTCGTTAAAAAAGATTTTAAATTCGTTAGAATATCCTATTTTTGTTCGCTATCCAATAAAATGTACAGACTACTCATCATCTTACTCTTTCTAACATCGTGCGGAGGTATCGCTCCAAACCGGATGTTTCGAACACCAGATAATTTCCCGTTTTCTCAAGATTCATCAGTATCGAAGACTATCATCTATCTAATTCAACCAGGCGATAAGATAGATATGCATATTTATAGTAACAATGGATTCAAGCTGGTAGATATTACGCAATTCGAAAGTACCTCAACAGGAGACCCGAATGCTGGTAGTGGGAACATCAATTATACAGTTGATGTCGATAGCACAGCTAAGTTTCCCATAGTGGGGAGAATTGCTGTAGTTGGATTAAGCATCCGTGAAATTGAAAGCAGATTAGAAACGTTATATTCAAAATATTACAATCTACCGTATATCACCGTTAGTATTACCAATAGAACAGCAATCGTTTTTTTAACCGATCAAGGAAAAGGTGTAGTAGTGCGATTGGTGAATGAAAATACAACTTTGTATGAGGCTCTTGCATTATCAGGGGGAATTGGTGAATTAGGCAGATCTTATAACATTCGAATACTGCGAGGTGATCCACGAAATCCACAAGTTTACAGAGCCGATCTCTCGACAATAGAAGCTTTGAAGAGTTCAGAACTTAGAGTGCTATCGAATGATATTATTTATGTTGATGCAGGATCACGATTTTCAAAGCGACTATCTAGTGATGTATTACCTGCCCTCAGTTTATTATCAACTATCTTTTTAATTCTGAATTACGTTATCAAAAAATAGAATGGCAAGAAAGAAAATCTCCCATATAAATGAAGAATTTGATTTAAAACTCTTCGCCATCATTGTTAAAAAATATTTTTATATACTGATAGCGATTTTGTTTTTTTCTTTTTCCGCTGCACTCATCTACCTCCGATATACACATCCCGTTTATCAATCTGAATCAGTAATCAAAATTGGAACAGTTAATAATGCCAACGCAGTTTTAAATATTCAGAACCCACAATTCTATGATGCGATGGGAATGGGAAGTAATAATCTCGCAGGAAGTATTGAGTTATTAAGATCAAAACTAATGCTTGAAAGAGTATTGTCGCAAATGCCTTTAGATATTAGTTATTTTGCTCAAGGGAATGTTTTAGATTATGAACTTTATCGACAAACACCTTTCGAAATAAGTTTTATGTTGACTGATTCGTCGTTTTATGGAATTCCAATCTTTGTAAACTTCCTTTCTCCTCAACGTTTTGAGATGCACTATCATTACAAAAACCAAGATGTGGTTGGCATTTACAATGTGGATCAGTGGTACAGCTTACCAGGAATTAAATTAAAAAATAAAATTGTTGATTTTTCTTCCATTGAATTTCAACAAAACAAAATTAAGCAAGATCCATTCTATTTTCTTTTGAATAATCCGGGTAATTTAGTTGACAGATATTATTCAGATATGTCAATTGTTCTGACGAATCAATTTGCTCAAACAGTTAAAATTTCATTCAAGGATCGCAATGCACAAAAAACTGCTGACTTTGTCAATACCATGGCAAATGAATACGATGCTTATGTAAAAGAGGACAAGTCTTCAGGAGCGAATAAATCGATTGAGTTTATCAATGAAACATTAAATTCAATTGATAGCGAGCTTAGAGATTCTGAAAATAAACTTGAGATGTTTAAGAGAGCGAATAAAATCACTCAGCCTACTCAGAATGCTCAAGACGTACTAAATCGAATTAATGGATTGATAGACCAGCGAACGGAGATGCAATTAAGTCTAGCAGTATTAGGTCGATTAGAAAGAGAAGTAAAAGCCAATAAACAAGTTGACCAAATCATTCCGTTGTTAGCAGGAACTATCACGGATGATCTGATTAAAGAAATGGTTATCCGAATTCAAACCTTAGAGGATAAAAAACAAAATTTAGAATTTCAAGCTACTCCTGAGAATTCTGCTATGATTTCACTTGAAAAAGAAATCACCAGACAGAGAAAAATGCTTGCTGATGGAATGATTAATTCGAAAGCATCCATTAATGAAAAACTAAAAAGTATCGATGGAAAAATTGCTGAATTTGAAGGCGCATTTTCAACTATCCCAAGCAAAGAAGCGGAGATGTCAAGACTTGAAAGGTTGTATGAAGTCAATCAAAAATTTTATCAATTACTTTTAGAAAAAAAAGTTGAATTTTCTATTACCCGAGCCGGAATTGTAACAGACAATGTAACTCTTCAAGAAGGTCAAGTTCCTGCAAGTCCAATTACACCAAATAGAAAACTTATATTAGCCGGAAGTTTGTTGGGTGGATTTGTTTTTAGCTTTTTAATAATCTTCTTCCGATATCTATTTTATAATGAAATAACTTCTTTAGAAGAAATCAATCAATACACGGATGCTGCTATGTTAGGAATCATTCCTAAATACAAAAGTCTTATTCCTGTTTCACAAATGTTAGTTGACAAAAATCCAAAGTCAGCAATTTCAGAATCTTTTCGTTCAGTTCGTACAAATCTGCAATTCATCAACAGTGATCCTGGTCCCAAAGTAATAGCAATCACTTCTACTATTTCAGGAGAAGGAAAAACATTTGTCGCTATCAACCTTGCAGGAGTCATTGCCTTTTCTGAGAAACGTGTTTTGATTATTGACTTGGATATGCGAAAACCGAAAATCCATCTAGGTTTTAACCTAGAAAACGTTAAAGGTATGAGTACAATTTTGATAGGCAAAGACACTATTGAAAACTGCATCAATAAAAGTAGTCAAGCCAACTTAGATTTTATTACCGCAGGTCCTATCCCACCCAATCCTTCCGAATTAATTTTAAGTAAGAAAATGGGTGAGGTGATTGAGTATTTAAAATCCAAATATGATGTAGTCATTATTGATACGCCTCCAATAGGAATTGTAACAGATGGTGTAGAGGTTATTAAAAATGCCGATTACCCTTTGTACATTGTAAGAACCATGTATTCCAAAAGAGTCTTTCTTGGCAACCTTAATAAAATGATTGATGAAAATAAAATTTCTAAATTATCGGTCATTCTAAATGATGTTGATACTGCTAAATTCAAATATGGCTATGGTTATGGATACGGTTATGGATATGGATATGGGTATGGATATGGATATGGATACGGGTACTATGATGAAGATTCTAAGAAAAAGAAGTTAACTAGGTGGCAGAGATTCAAGAGTATGTTCTACACTAATTAAGATGATATGAAAATTATCTCTACTCCACTTGATGGCGTTCTCTTGATAGAGCCAAAAATATTTAATGATGACCGCGGTTCATTTTTTGAATCATTCAATCAGAAAGAATTGAGTGAGGCTGGGATCACTCTTCCCTTTGTACAAGACAATCAAAGTATCAGTAGTAAAAATGTTATTCGTGGATTACATTTTCAAAGACACCCAAATGCACAAGGTAAACTTGTAAGAGTAGTAAAAGGAAGTGTGATTGATGTCATTGTTGATTTAAGAAAAGATTCATTGACTTTTGGACGGCACTATAGTGTTGAATTAAATGACAAAAGCAATCAAATGTTATGGGTTCCGCCTGGAATAGCTCATGGTTTTTCTGTTTTAGAAGATCAAACTATCTTTGCCTATAAAGTGACCGACTACTACAATGCATTTTCAGAAAGTGGAATCATTTACAACGATATAGATTTAAACATAAACTGGGGTGTAAAGAATCCAATCGTTTCTGAAAAAGATAGAGTTCTGCCATCGTTCAAAGAATATTGTTTGACCTTAGCCCTCTAAATAAAATATTGCAATTCCAAATAAATTAAAAGATTATAGATTTTCTTGAAATTCACAAATGATAAATAACAACCCACAATATTATTTTCTAGTCTATGGTGCCTATTTTATTGTTTCAGGAATTTTTTCATTCTTGATCAATAGTTTATTTTTAAAATTTGTTAGAACACTGGGTATAAGAAATCAAGACGACACAATTATTAGATGGGGTTCACAAAGTAAACCTGCAGTTGGTGGATTTTCTTTTTACATTATTTTTCTTTTGTCGATAATAATATACCCTGTCTTTTTCGATAGCAGTCAGGTTTTTTTGAATAAACAATTTATTGGAGTTCTGCTTGCCGGAATGCTTGGCTTCCTTTTAGGACTAGCCGACGACGCATACGATACGAGACCTTTTTTAAAGTTTAGCACACAAGTAACTTGCGCAATCATTCTCCTTGTCACTGGAACTGAAATAACAATTAGCTATGTTGAAGTCATCAATTATATTATCACTATTATATGGGTCGTAGGAATTATGAATTCATTGAATATGCTAGATAACATGGACGGTATTACGACTACAGTATCTATTAGTATTATTTTATCTGCTTTGGCCGTTATGGTTTTTCATCACGAATACAACAGTGTTTATTTCATCATGATGCTTGGAGTAATGGCAGCCCTAGGAGGATTTTTATTTTTCAACTGGCATCCTTCAAAGATGTACATGGGAGATACCGGAAGTCAGTTTTTGGGTATTTTCCTTGCTGCAATGGGAATTCGTTATTTGTGGAATGCAGAACCTCCTAGTGGTGATTTAATAAGTGCAAGAAATTTATTTTTACCACTAATTGTTTTTCTAATGCCATTGATTGATACAACGACAGTAATTATTAATCGGCTTTCCAAAGGGAAAAGTCCTTTTATAGGAGGAAAAGATCACACCACTCATGCATTAGCTTACTTGGGATTGAGTGATCGACAAGTCGCATTGGTATTTTGGGCTGTAACCTTAATTAGTTTGTTACTTGTAATTATTATGGAAAAGTTTTTGAAAGAATGGACTCATATATATTCGGCACTGTTCAGCATCTATGTGGTTTTAATGTTTTCTATTTTTTTCTATGCAACTGTCAGTGTAAACAAAAAAAGAGCTGCACTTAAATAAATAGTTTATTCTTTATCGTTCAATTGACGAATGAAAGTAATCAATTTATTGACAGCAATTCCCCGATGACTAATTTCATTTTTCTCTTGAGCTGACATCTCAGCAAATGTCATATCAAAACCTTCAGGCATAAAAACGGAGTCATACCCAAATCCATTGCTTCCTCTTTCTTCGTTGGTTATAACACCGTTCACCACCCCTTCAAAAGCTTCCTCTTTGCCATCAATAATTAATGAGATAACCGTTCTGAAATTTGCTTTTCGATTTCCAATTCCTTTTAATTCAATTAAAAGTTTATTGATATTATCTTCCGATCGGCATGCTGGACCCGCGAACCGAGCAGAGTAAACACCGGGTCGACCTCCAATAGCATCGACTTCCAAACCAGTATCATCGGCAAAGCAATTCATTCCAAATTTTTCATAGATGTATCTGCTTTTTATTTTGGCATTTTCACGGATAGTTTTACCACTTTCTGTAATATCATCTTCGCAATCGATATCGTTCAAACTGAGTAATTCAATAGCGGCAGGTAATAATTGTTTGACCTCTTTTAATTTATTCTGATTATTGGTGGCAAATACTAGTTTCATAAAAAATAGATTGATGTTACGAAAGTACACTTTATAATAAATTTAGATGCTATCTGTAACACAACTTATAATTATAAATTAGGGTGGTAAATGGTCGGACTGAAAAGCTCTTTTACACTTCTTGATGATAAAAATACTATATTTGAACTCTTACAAATAGACGATGAAAGTTGCCCTAATTACCGGTATCACAGGACAAGATGGTGCCTATCTAGCTGAATTTCTTCTCAACAAAGGTTACATGGTTCATGGAATCAAAAGGAGAAGTAGTTTGTTCAATACAGACCGTATTGATCATTTGTACCATGATCCACATGAAAAGAATGTCAACTTTAAATTACACTATGGTGATTTAACAGATAGCACTAATCTGATTAGAATCATTCAAGAAATTCAACCAGATGAAATTTACAATCTTGGTGCTATGTCACATGTGAAAGTAAGTTTTGAAATTCCAGAATATACTGCCAATGCTGATGGCATTGGAACGTTAAGAATTTTGGAAGCGATTCGAATTTTAGGACTTTCCAAAAAGACAAAAATTTACCAAGCCTCTACTTCAGAATTATACGGATTGGTGCAACAAGTTCCTCAGTCAGAAACAACACCGTTCTATCCGCGTTCTCCTTATGCTGCCGCCAAACTTTATGCATATTGGATAACAGTCAACTATCGTGAAGCCTATGGAATGTTTGCAGTGAATGGAATACTTTTTAATCACGAATCGCCACTCAGAGGCGAGACATTTGTTTCGAGAAAAATAACACGAGGTGTATCCCGAATAGCCTTGGGTTTACAAGAACATTTGTATTTAGGAAATTTAGATTCAAAAAGAGATTGGGGACATGCAAAAGATTATGTAGAGGCCATGTATTTAATTTTGCAACAAGATAAACCAGAAGATTATGTTATAGCCACTGGCAAAACGACAACTGTTCGCGATTTTTTAAAGATGTCATTTGAGGAAGTTGGAATTGAATTAAAATTTGTTGGCGAAGGCATTGATGAAAAAGGTGTTATTGAAAAGTGCAACAATAAGAATTTCCAATTACCAATAGGTAAAACGGTTGTTACAATAGACGAAAAATATTTCAGACCAACAGAGGTTGAATTATTATTAGGAGATCCTACCAAAGCCAATACACAACTTGGTTGGAAACCAAAATATGATTTAGCGATGTTAGTCAAAGAAATGATGCAATCTGATTTAGAACTTTTTCAAAAAGATAAATATCTAAAAGACGGA
>JANLRG010000761.1:0-8009 GCA_031361545.1 Bacteroidota bacterium | reverse complement strand
TTTTTTTCATTTTTTAAAGTTTTTGGGGATAAGTGTTTATATTAATTAGGTACAAAAATACTTTTTTTTATTTCAAGTTTGTTGAAGTATACAAAATAAAATTACTTTTGCTGCTCAATTGACTTAAAACCTATCCAAATGAAAAAAATTCTCTCGTTTCTTGTGATTGCAGGATTTGCAACTCTTGTTTCTTGCGGTCCAAGCGCAGAAGAAAAGGCTGCTGTTGAAAAAGCACGCCAAGATTCAATTCAAGCAGCTATGGACAAAATGACTGCCGACTCTTTAGCTTCAGTTCAGGCTAATGCTCAAAAAATGATGCAAGATTCTATGGCATTAGCTACAGCTAAAGCTGATTCAATGGCAGCTGCAATGAAATCTAAACCGAAAATGGCAAAAAAGCCAGTTGCGCCTAAAACTCAAAAAGAAAAAGTGCAACAGCAGATTCATAAAGTAGCTGGCGGACGCGGACATTGATCCAAATTTCAGTTAAGCCAAACTTATTAACGCATAAATGTTAATGATTTTCAAAAATATCTTTTCGGTATTTAAAAATTATGTTACTTTTGCGCCCATTAAATAAACAAACCTAAAAAAATACAATGAAAAAAGTTCTCTCTATCGTTCTAGCTGCTGGTTTCGTAGCTATCGTTGCTTGTGGTCCTAGCGCAGAAGAAAAAGCTGCTGCTGAGAAAGCAGTTCAAGATTCTATCGCTGCTGCTGAACAAGCTGCTGCTGCAACTCAAGCTACTATGCAAGATTCAGCTGCTATGGTATCTACAGATTCATCTGCTATGATGGCTGATTCTACTAAGAAGTAATTCTTTGTCAGAAAAGTATTAAAAGAGGCTTCTCATAGAGGCCTCTTTTTTTTGTACTCATTTTTGAAAAATATATTGAAGAGAAAATGTAATTCAGATTTTTTTATCTTCTAAACCACATTTTTCACATCCGGCCTGACTCTTTCCTTTAAATTGCAGAAAAATTCTACGACCAATAAAAATTAGAGCAGCTAGAAAAATAAGAATTACAACCAACACTTGAATGTCCATAACACGGTAACTTTCTACAAAGATAGCAAGCTATTTTAGATAATTTTGCGAGTAGAAAAATAGAACACATGAACTTTAACAGAAAAGGTTTATCAGACGATGAACTTCGCAATATATATCTTGAATTACTAAAACCCCGTTTAATCGAGGAGAAAATGCTTGTTCTACTCAGACAAGGACGAATAAGCAAATGGTTTTCTGGAATTGGACAAGAAGCTATTTCAGTTGGTTGTGGTCTTGGACTAAATAAGGATGAATATATCTTGCCCATGCACCGTAACCTAGGCGTCTTCACTACTCGTCAGATTCCACTCAATCGTTTATTTTCTCAATGGCAAGGAAAAGCTGGAGGTTTTACAAAAGGTCGTGACCGTTCATTTCATTTTGGAACACAAGACTATAAAATTGTTGGAATGATTTCTCATCTCGGTCCTCAAATGGGAGTCGCCGATGGAATTGCTCTCGCAAATTTATTACAAAACAATAAAAAGGTTACAGCCGTTTTCTCTGGAGATGGCGGGAGCAGTGAAGGTGATTTTCATGAAAGCCTTAACGTTGCCGCAGTCTGGAATTTGCCAGTTATTTTCGTTATTGAAAACAATGGCTATGGTTTGTCAACACCATCAAGCGAACAATTCAAGATGAAGCAATTCATTGACAAAGGAATTGGATACGGAATGGAAGCTGTTCAAATTGATGGGAACAACATTTTAGAGACCTATCAAACATTTAAAAATTTGGCTGAATCAATTCGTCAAAATCCACGACCGGTGCTTTTAGAATGTCTCACTTTTAGAATGAGAGGCCATGAAGAAGCATCAGGAACAAAATATGTCCCAAAGGAATTATTTGAAGAATGGGGAAAGAAAGATCCGGTGAATAACTTTGAGAATTTTTTACTTAAAGAGAAAGTCATTGACGAGGACTTTATTGCATTGAAGCGTAGGGATATAAAGAAGGAAATCGAACAAAATTTATCAGTCACTTTTTCGGAACCCAATCCTGACGTTAATACTGAAACAGAATTACAGGATATTTACGATGACCGACCAATTCCTTCTTTCCCAAAAGGAAACACCAAAACCGAGAAGAGATATTTAGATGCTATAACTGATGGAATGAGACTCGCCATGCAACGTCACGAAAATCTGGTGATAATGGGACAAGATATTGCAGAGTATGGCGGCGTATTCAAGGCCACTCAAGGCTTCCTTGACGAATTCGGTCATGGTAGAGTTCGGAATACACCATTGTGTGAATCTGCCATCATTGGAGCGGCTCAAGGTTTATCAATTAACGGTATGAAGGCAATTGTTGAAATGCAATTTGCAGATTTTGTGACTTGCGGATTCAATCAAATCATCAACAACCTGGCGAAGACACATTACCGTTGGGGCCAAAATGTAGATGTGGTGATAAGAATGCCAACTGGTGCAGCTGTCAATGCTGGACCTTTTCATAGTCAGTCCAATGAAGCTTGGTTTGTTCATACTCCTGGATTGAAAGTAGTTTATCCTGCCTTTCCTGATGATGCTAAAGGACTAATCGCTTCTTCCATCGAAGATCCAAATCCTGTGATGTTTTTTGAACACAAAGCGCTGTATAGATCAATCACTGGTGATGTTCCAGATGGATATTATACTACAGAAATAGGAAAAGCGAAATTGATTAAAGAAGGAGATGATGTTACTATTATAAGTTATGGATTAGGTGTGCACTGGGCTTTGGAAGTTCTTGCTGAGGAAAATATTTCTGCCGATTTAATCGACTTGCGAACATTGTTACCCTGGGACAAAGAAACAGTTGAGACTTCTGTGCGAAAAACAGGGAAGGCAATTATTTTACATGAGGATACTTTGACTGGTGGTGTAGGTGGAGAAATCGCGGCTCACATTGCTCAGCATTGTTTTGAATCTTTGGATGCTCCAGTACTTAGGTCTGCGAGTTTGGATACTCCAGTCCCAATGAATTTAGATCTCGAGTGGAACTTCCTGCCTAAGAAAAGATTTAAAGAACAGTTGATCGAACTTCTAAAATACTAGAATTTTTATTTTATTCGTTTGGGAAATTTCATTTTGCTCAAAAGTGAATCAAAAGCAATTTGGTTTTCGTTGAGTTTCACAGAATTGAAAACACTCAATTTTTCTCTTGTAGTAAGATGCAGACTGAGCGAAATATCTTGCTCTTTTGTTGGTAATTCAAATTTAATAAAGTCGAACTGACTGCCAAACCAACCTTTCGCATATTCATACGCTTCATCTTGGTTATAATCTTGAATGGTCAACAAATTATTATAGATATTACCTAACGGTGCAGTAACGTTCTGTATGATTGTCTGCTGAGGTTTATTTTCAATTGGTCTTTCTTTATGGGAGTCTCTTATATCAACAAAAATAACTCCACTTGTATTTTCTTCAATCCATTTGCGAAAGACATACAGAAAACGCAACGAGGATTTTAGCCCAGTGTTATCTCTGATACCAGCATCCATCAAATAGATAGTCGGATTGGAAGGCAAACTAACAGGAGGGAGGATGTACGGAAATGTTGCATTCATTCTTAACACTGAAGTGAACCGAACATTCTCTGCTCGTTGATCTTTAAATAGTCTGAGGAACTCCACCTCATCAACCGTATTGTCAAAATTAAAAGAAGAGTCGTTCAAGTGATCAGTGAGATAACTGATGTTTTGTGGAGAAACTAAAAGTCTTCTCCCATCATTAACAATTGTTGGAGAAAAAACCATCATCGGTATCAATGATTTTGCTTCAGGTTCTTTGTAGGATGCAAGAGTTTTACTGAGAACATAACCAGTATTTTCATTCAGTTGTTGTTCAAAAGCATAAGCTCTGTCTTTATTAAATTTCGTATTTCCTTCTTTGAATTTTTGAATATTAAAAAACAAATCGCTTACTGTGATACTAAACGTAATTGGATTAAGTAAGTCTTTCCCAATATTATTTATATTTTTACTTGTGTTATAATTTTGGTGAATCCCTAATTCTTTTTGTAGAAAAAGTTCGCGATAAAAAGCTGCCCCAATCATTCCGCCAGATGCTCCAGAGATCATTTGTGTTGAAGAAGAAAACTGATTGTAAGTTAAGCTATCGGCCATTTGCATAATTCTGAATGCCCAGATTGAAGCTCTCAATCCACCGCCAGAACAATTGATGAAAATCATTTTTGGTTTATGATCCAATAGCCCAAATTTGGATTTCCACTTTTCTAAAATGGCAATCGTACTTTGAATATCTGCCTGTACTATTTTAGGAGTTGAATTTAAATTAAAATTTCGGATACTATATTCTGCTCGGCTACCATTGTATTCCATTCCGTAGGCCTTGTTATCACTGTAGAAAATTCCATATTGCGAAATACCATTGATAATTAAAATCACTAAAATCAAACCAGAAGTTGACCACGCTTTCAACCAAAATCTGAATGCACTACTCAGCATAATGAACATAGAAAAAATTAAAATGACAGAGGCACCTGCTGGAATTTTAAAGAATGAATAATCTTTAAACAAACCGAGCAGAATGAAAAAAGTGAAAACAATTATTTCAACGATAGCTGCATTTAAATGATTTTGTCTAAAAACAGATTCAACCATTTCTCGTGTATAATGCGCTGTTTCTCTGACAAGCTTAATCTTGCTTGGGCTACTCATATAAGTATCTACTCGCCATGCTCTTTCATTGTGATGGGCACCCTGAGGTTTATGATTGAACTTATTAACGGCACCTTCAATTAAGTGAGCAGCGAAAGGAGCGTTAGGATCAGAATCAGAAGACTTCATTCCATACATCAAAACCACATCCTTATTTGTTCGAAAGAAATAGGTGAGGGCTACCATAATCATAACGGTCATCCCAATCAAAAATCCCATCACTTGAGAAATGATATTCCAGATACCTTGATATTCATTATTAACCTGAAAGTAAATGACATTACCAAGATAAACACAAACAAAAATGGCCGGGACGATGAAATTGTTCATCGTATATTTTAGAAATGGCCGGGAAAGAGTTGCAATAAAAGGAAAACGAAATCCATTGATAATATAGCTTGAAATATTATAAACCATAATGAAACTTCCAGCAGCCAAACCAATAATGAAAAAAGAGGTAAAACCAACCGTTCCCATATATTCAGGATCAAGAAATAAGTAAGGAATTCCGAAAGTCCTAGAGGTTGTATTTGTAATCCATCCAAACAGCACAACCCAATACAATAACAAAACATGATTCTTTTTCAGCAAAACAATCAGTAGCTGAATAGGAAATGAATAACCAAAACGATGAAGTTTTTTTCTTCTTTGCATTCGCAGGAATCAACTGAGTGTTTTGTGTGAACTTAATTCAGAGGTATACGAAACGTCACCCCAATTTGTTTTAACTTTTTGTGATTACGTTCTTGCATTTTCATGAAATCTTAAACGATTTTATCATTAACAATTGCAAGAATTATGTCTTCTTCTTTTTGAGCAAGTCCAACAATTTTTTCAGCCTTTGCAAGAGCCGAAACTGCAAATGCATCGTCCATTATCCCTGCAGCATTAATCTTCACATTCAAATATGCACCTATCACTCCGGAGCGTGCACATAGTGCGCCTACGCCAGCATCAGAAACAGAGTTGGGATTTCCATTAAGGGCCATCGCTTTGATTACTTCCATCGTTTCAAAACAAATTTGCATAACTTTTAATGGAACTTCAATGGCATTTATGGTAGCCGAATGAATTTCGTTTTTTCTATACAGTTTCTCTTGTTCTGTTCCTTTGGGCAACCCGAAGGCATTCATTATTTTGTTGAAAGCTCTTGTATCTTCATCGACCAATGAAATTAATGTCTTTTTCAATTGCTGACCTTTCTCAGCCCAGACCGAAAATTCATTCCACCGGTCATCCCAACCTTTTTTGTGTGAAGATAAATTTGCAACCATTGTTCCTAGTGAAATTCCTAGTGCACCTATATAAGCTGCAATAGAACCACCACCAGGTGCAGGTGATTCAGAGGCTGTTTCATCAGCGAAATCTGTTAGTGACATGGACACCAATCTTTCATCTGACTTATCTCTTAATTGATATTCAATAATTCTTTCATCAGGATTAAAGTCGCCAAGTTCATCAAGTCCTAAAGATTTAATTGCAATACGTATTAATTCTTTTTCAGAAACTCCACTTGAACGTTCTTGCTTTTCCAAAAAATATTTTCCTGCATCAGTTAAAGATTTCAGCGGAACCAAACCAACTAACTCTGAACCCGTGACACGCATACCACGTTGATGTGCGCTTTTTACACATTCATCAAAAGCAATGTGAAGCGGAGTAATATTAATATTGGTCAAGTTCATACTAACTTGTGCAAGTCCATATTCTTCAATAAACCATCCTATTGCTTTTACTGATTTGCATGAACCGGGTTGAACAACTTCTTCTCCTTTGTCATTTTTTACTTTTCTACCATTTTCGCGAACATCAAATGCAATTGAATTCGCTCTTCGTACTGAAGTGGTATTCAAATTTACATTGTAGGCAACTAAAAAATCGCGAGCGCCAATCACAGTCGCACCGCTTTTTATTGAATATTCTGAAGGACCAAAATCTGGTTTCCATTCTGGTAATTTTATTTTTGTTGAAAAGCCTTCATACTCTCCTGCACGTATCACCGATAAGTTTTTTCGAGCTGGATTGTTTTGCGCCTCCTCATAAAGATACACGGGTAAATTTAAAAGTTGACCAACTTTTTCAGCTAATTTTTTTGCATAAACAACAGTTTCTTCCATTGTAATACCTGCTATTGGTATGAGCGGACAAACATCTGTGGCTCCCATTCTCGGATGTTCCCCTTTATGTTTACTCATGTCAATTAATTCAGCAGCTTTAGCAATTCCTCTGAAAGCAGCTTCAATTACAGCCGCTGGTTCACCGACAAATGTCACAACTGTTCGATTAGTTGCTTTTCCTGGATCTACATTTAATAGTTTTATTCCATCAACACTTTCAATTTGATCTGTTATCTGTTTTATAATATTCAAATCATTTCCTTCACTAAAATTAGGAACACATTCGATTAACTTTTTCATTTTTGCTTTGTAGTTTTAAGATAATAATTTACCATTCAATATCACTTTGTCCACTAATACATTTCCAAACGAATAAGGAATGAAAGCATAACTCGATATAGGTTTCGTAATAAAAACATTTGCTTTTTTTCCAATGGCAATACTTCCGTGAGAATGACTGATGCCCATTGCATAAGCTGAGTTAGTTGTGGATGCAAGAATTGCTTCTTCTGGCTTCATTTGATAAAGGATGCAAGCCAGCGAAATCATTTGATTCATATTTCCACTTGGGCAACTGCCAGGATTAAAATCTGTTGAAATGGCAATAGGCAAACCTGAATCAATCATTTTCCGAGCAGGAGGTTTTTGAAGTCCAAGAAATAATTGAGCACCCGGTAAAATCACTGGCATTGTTTTAGAATTTTTTAATTGTTCAATGTCATTATCATTAATAAATTCAAGGTGATCTACACTAATTGCGTTACTCTTAACTCCGGCAAGAATTCCTCCTGAATGCGAAAGTTGCTCTGCGTGTACTTTTGGTTTCAAATTATATTTATGACTCGCTTCAAACAATCGAATGCAATCATTAAAATCAAAATAATTTTGTTCGCAAAAAATATCACAATAATCTGCTAATTTCTCTTCTGCAATGGCAGGTAACATTTCATTAATGAGAAGATCTAGATAACCACTCTTATTACCCTTAAATTCTAAAGGAACTGCATGTGCACCAAGAAAAGTTGAGCGCACTTCAATCGGAGAATTTTCACTAATCTTTTTGATTACTCTAAGCATTTTCAACTCACTCTCTAAAGATAAGCCGTAACCACTTTTAATTTCTACTGCGCCCGTTCCCATAGCAATAATTTCATTAATTCGAAACATAGCTTG
>JANLRG010000305.1:0-6514 GCA_031361545.1 Bacteroidota bacterium | reverse complement strand
GTGCAAATTTACTTCGGCAGAAATACCCATTGTGTTTCTGATTTTGTTGGGTAAATCTTCCATCAATTTTTTAAAATCATCAACACCAACAACTTTTCCGTCATCGTCTTTACCGATAAAAATTACACCGCCTTGGGCATTGGCAAAACCACAAACCCATTTCAGGTAGTCATCGTGCCAACTTTGTTTGTATTCTATGTTTTGTTGTTCGGGCATTTTTAAAATTACTTTATTTAGTTAAGCTACGGATTATGACTAACGTTCCATAACTCCTTAAATCACACGTGCAAATCAAGATCAATAGTCGATATGTCAAACTTAGCAATTAGTTTTTTCATTGCTGCTATTTTTTTTCTTTTTTGATCCAGAAACTGATATTCGGTTTGAGGAATGTACGGTGTTTTCTTCACTACCATATTCCAAATGATTACAGCCAACTTTCGCGCTGTTGCAGAAATGGCAGATACGCGCCCTTTTCGATGAGAAATTCGGCTGAAGAAATTAGAGAGCGAAAGACCTCACATGAGCATCAGCAATTTTACACCGAATCACATTCATCAATCAAAAACAACAATAAAAGCAGACAGGCTATGGAAAATTTTTTACCGAAAAAGAACTACTATTGTAAACCAAGAACAGGACTAACAATAAACTGTAAACCTATGACAGGATTAACTAACTAAACTGTAAACTTTTTTTAGGACGGGGCACACTTGATACGAAGCACAAAGCTTCATTTAACCACTGAACCGACAATTTCTTGTAGGTGCTGTTATAGCCAGTTTTTTATTTTGTTTCTACAAGGTCACTATACGATTTGTCCACCAACTGCAATTTGTCTAACCCAAAATAATTGAAGTATTTATCACATTGCTCTTTAAGTTGTCCTATTGTAAATTCTTCTTTACTATCGATTGCTTCAACTTCGATAAATGTTCCTAAACTGTCCACGATGTCGAAATGAAACTTTACGTTGTCAATGAAATATATTTTACGTTTTTTGTCTACAGTTATTTTTACACCTAGTTGTTGTGTCAATATGTTTTTTAACGCAACATTAGGTTCGTGTTGATACAATATAATGTCTGATTGTTTCGAGTCATTTATGTTTTCTCTGTCGTAGTTAATTAGGGAGTTTTCGATATTACCCTCTCTTAATTTTAGTCGACCCTTTGTAACATTAAAGTATGTGTCTATTTGGTGGTCCGTGCCTTTAAAAATCGGATTTAGTTTTAATAATTTATTTTCATATTCTTCTATGTTGTCTACTTTGGCTTTGAATTCGAAGTTCTTGATATTCATTTTGTCAGAATTATGTCTATTTATTTAATGTCGATGTATTTTTCTAAAATTGGCTATAACGATATACACACACAACCCATTGCATTAACACCCCAAATTTACTTGACTTGCCGCTCAACTCACACTCACGTTCCGACTCAATACCACTTCTGATCTTAACGTAGTTTTTTATCCCTGTATATTGTACACGATTTTTTTTCAATGGATTTTAATTTCAAAATTTTTAACTACTACTCCTCGTTCACGATTTCCATCACTCTTCTTTATCTCTCAAATCGGATTTACAATACTACTAAATTTATCGCAATTTATTAAATGGATTGTTAACGGTTATTTCATTTTTGAAAATGATTTTTCAATCGGAAAATATTTGACTTTTAAGTGAGTAATAAGTATTAATTAAATTTTTAGTATATAGTAAGTAGTGATTGGTAAGTAAATTCTTAAGTGAGTAGTAAATAGTGATTAGCAAGTTTTTTAGTGAGTAGTAAGTAGTGATTAGTAAGTTTTTTAGTGAGTAGTAAGTAGTGATTGGTAAGTAAAAATCTTGAACTTCCTACTTCCTACTTCCTACTTCCTACTTCTTACTTCTTACTTCCTACTTCTTACTTCTTACTTCTTACTTCTTACTTCTTACTTCTTACTTCTTACTTCCTACTTCTTACTTCTTACTTCCTATTTACCTCACCAACGTCACATGCCCAATAAGTCGATGCAACTTGCCTTTGTAATCGTGTACGTTCAAAATATACTCGTACACATCGTTCTGACACATTCTATCATTTGAATAATAACTGCCATCCCAATGCTGCGCCTTATCGTTCGAATGAAAAATTTCTTTTCCCCAACGATCTATAATCCACATTTCGTAATCTACAAAGCCAACGCCTGTTCCAAAAAATGTATCGTTCTCCCCATTGCCATTTGGTGTAAATGAATTGGGAATAAAAATTGTAAACTCGGGCTCTATTCTTACTAGTCCGTATGTCGTATCTATACATCCACCTACACTCGTTACAATCAATTGCACTCTATATGTTCCCGTGTCTGTATACGAATGTATCGGTTGCAACAAATCGGATATGGTTTGCCCATCGCCAAAATCCCATTGCCATGTTATCGCATTCGCACTGTTATCTGTAAATGTTATCTCCGGATAAAATACCGAAACCTGATCGGAACTCTGGAAAAAATCTGCTATAGGATATGCATAAACTGTTACTGCCTCATTTACCGTTCTCGTATCTGCACAGCCTTCAGGTGTTACTATGGTTAAACTAATATTATACGATCCGGGTATCGTATATGTATGCACCGGATTTGTATCGTTCGACAATGTGTTGTCTTGCAAATCCCAATAAAAAATTGATCCGTTTTCTACCGGAAAGAAATTTTGGAAATTAACCGTCACTGGTGTACACCCTGCTATAACATGCGGAGTAAAATCTACATCGGGTAATGGATAAACAATAATATCTACTGCTTGTGTTACTGCGGGTGAACATCCATCACTCAACGTAACTGTAAATGTTGAATCTGACGTAGGCGCTACTGTTGGATGATCACCTATAATACTTCCTTCGTTCCAGGAATATAGATACGGCCCTCCATTTCCTCCACTGCCTGATGCTTGTAAATCTGCTGTTGCTCCTTCGCAAATCGGTAGATGTCCAATCGCGCTTACTGCTAACGGAGGATAAACATTTACAGCTACTGTAGCCGGATCTGTTACGCAGTTGTTTGCATCGATAACATTAACTGTATATGTAGTCGAAATGATTGGAGCAACATTAATAATATTGCCTGTGTCTGTGGTATTCCACAAAAGTTGATAAGGTGGAACGCCGCCATTTACTTGCGCAGCTAAATCCATCGACTGTCCAATACAAATTGTAGGAACTGTGGCGAGATTAAGTGTGAGTGGTGTTGATTGATCTACAATTGTTCTTGTTGTTGTAGTACATCCATTAATGTCGGTTACCATTACTGTAAATCCGCCTGCTCCTAAATTTATCGCATCGAAATTTGTACCGCCATACGGTGACCATGAATAACTATACACCAGTGTTCCTCCAAGTGCAACTACTGATGCACTTCCTGTATTTCCTCCATTGCATGAAACGGGTAGCGATGTTACACTTGCTGTAAGTAAATCGGGCTGATCAACAAATACTGAATCGGATGTAATGCAACCATTCACATCGGTTACCAAAACTTTGTAAGATCCTGATGTAAGATTTATGGCAACGTTTGCATTTCCTCCGCTCGGTGTCCAATGATATGTATAACTTCCGGAACCTCCCACTGCTTGCACATTTGCAGATCCATTTGCTGAACCGAAACATGTTAATGGAACGGTATTCATTACTAAATTTATTCCTGCCGGTTGACTCACTAGTGCGTTTGCTGTATGCGTGCATCCGTGATTATCGGTAATGGTTACTGTATAGGTATCGGCTGATAGAGTAGTGGCTGTTGATGAATTTCCTCCTGCCGGTGACCAACTATAGGTGTAAGGACTCACACCGCCATTTGCTACGACTGATGCAGTGCCGTCGGCATACGCATTACAACTTGCAGGTGTGGTACTAGTTCCTGCAATTATAGCTGACGGTTGAGAAATTGTTATCGTATCTATGGTTACACATCCATTCGCATCAAATGCTTGGACTGAATAATGTGCCGCCGGTAATGTTGTCTCAACTTGATTGTTAAAATTTCCTGGCTGCCAGTTAAATGTAAATGGTCCGTTTCCACTAATCACATTCACACTTGCTGATCCATTATTTTCACCAAAACAATTTACATTTCCTGTTGGTGTGGCATTAATTACCGGTCCACCTAAACTTGCAACGTTTGCTGTTGCAGTGGAAGTACAACCATTGTTGTCTGTTATTTTTATTGTATAAACTCCTGCAATTAAATTTGGAGCATTCGCTGTATTAATATTTCCGGGTGTCCATAAATACGCATACCCCGGCGTACCTCCAATTACATTTACACTTGCGTTTCCATCTGCCGCATTGCAATTAGCAGGTGCGCTACCTGGTGCTACTACAAGCGATGATGGTTGATTTACCATTACTGCATTAGACGATGTACATCCATTTGCATCGGTAACTGTTACTACATAATTGCCTTGTGAAAGATTATTCGCTAATGCATTTGTTCCTCCTGAAGGCGACCATTGATAGGAATAACTTGGTATTCCTCCAGATGCATTTACTGATGCACTTCCATTGCTTCCGCCATTACACAAAGGTTGTGTTGCATTCATCGGAAGACTTAGCACTGTTGGTTGAGGAATATTTACGCTTGATGTTTGCGTACATCCATTTGCATCGGTAACGGTTACTGAATAATTTCCTGCACTTAAATTTGTAGCTACAGAATCAATACCTCCTGAAGGATTCCACAAATAGGTATAACCTGTCATTCCTCCATTTGCAATTACACTTGCTTTTCCGTCTGCTGATCCATTACACAATGTTGCTGATGAATCGGTCGTGAGTTGAATGGCACTAGGCTGTCCAACAACTACACTGTCTGTTTGAATGCAGCCACGTCCGTCTGTTACTGTTACAAAATGTTTTCCTGCTAATAGTCCATTCGCTGTTGTTGTGTTTGTCCCCGATGGTAACCATGAATATGAATATGCTCCAATCGTATTTGATCCTTGTGCTGTTGCTGTACCGTTTGCTGAACCAAAACAAATTGTGTTGGTAGAACTCACTGTTATTGTTGGAAGAGAATTAATAGCTACTTGCACTTGATCGGTCGATGTACATCCGTTAATGTCGGTTACTACAACTGTGTAATTGGAAAGTGTATTTGGTGTAACTGTAATCTGTGCTGTTGTATCGTTTGTAGGTGTCCATAAAAAACGAACACCGCCGCTTGCATTCAATGTTGCATTCGCTCCTATACAAATTGCCTGATCTATTCCGGCATTTGCAATTGGTAATGCATTTATGTTCACTGTTACTTGATCGCTAGCCGCACAACCATTTACATCGATTACATCTACCGTGTAATTAGTTGATAGGAGTGGAGCAACTATTAATTGTGATCCTGTTTGTCCTCCGGGATTCCATGTATAAGAAATTCCTCCTGTTGCATTTAATGTTGCATTAGCTCCGGAACAAATTGCTTGATCAATTCCTGCGTCGGCAATCGGAAGTTGATTTACGTTTATTGTTACTGAATCGCTCGATGTACATCCGTTATTATCTGTTATTGTTACGTGATAAAGTGTGCTTGCATTCGGATTCACATTTATGCCGGCTGTAGTTTGATTTCCTGCATCCCATAAATATGTTGCTCCGCCACTTGCTAAGAGATTTGTGTTTGCTCCTATGCAAATACTCTGATCCGGTCCTGCATTTGCAATCGGTGGTTGATTGATTACTACCGTAACTTGGTCGGACGATTGACAACCATTAATATCTGTAACAGTTAATGTGTAATTAGAAGTTAAACCTGGTGTAACGGTAATTTGTTGTGCATTTATATTTCCGGGATTCCATGTATAGTTTGCCCCTCCGTTTCCTGTTAATGTTACGCTTCCTCCTGCACACACTGCTTGATCTACTCCTGCATCTGCAATAGCAGCTGAATTAACTACTATGTCTACTGTATCAGTCGATGTACAACCGTTTATACTGGTAACTGTAACAAGGTAGCTTGTATTTACTGCCGGCGTTACATTTATATTTGCTCCCGATAAATTTCCGGGTTGCCAATTATAACTCGTACCTCCGCTTGCACTAAGACTTACAGGTGTTCCTCCACAAACTGATTGATCGGGTCCTGCATTCGCAATAGGAGGTGAAGAAACAATAACTTGTACTTGATCTGTTGCCGTACATCCTCCCGCTAAAGAAACTGTAACGGTGTAATTAGTTGTTGTATTTGGTCGAACAACTACTTGCGCATTTTGTCCCGCACCTCCTCCAATTCCTGACCACTGGTAATTTCCACCGCCTGTTGCTGTTAATGTAGCTGAATCGCCCTGACAAATAGTTTGATCTAAACCTGCATCAGCAGTTGCTGCAGCATTGACTGTGACTGTTGCACTGTCGTACGATTGGCAACCATAGCGATCTGTTATATAACCTGCGTAGCTTGTAGTAACCGTTGGCCCAACAGTTATTTGTTGCGTTGTTAATCCTCCATAAGTCCACCAATACGTGTAAGGTCCGCTTCCGCCACC
>JANLRG010000264.1:0-1191 GCA_031361545.1 Bacteroidota bacterium | reverse complement strand
TTGCCATTCAGCATTAAAAGATAACAGGCTAAAGGCGATAATTGCCAATCTGTTATCATCTTTTCCCCATCGTAGCGATAGATTTTTTTAAAATTATCGTTGATAGGAATTTCCAAAGCCGAGCATATTTTGAACGTCCGAAAGAGGGTATCAGCGAAATCCTCAGCCGATATATCGCCCATGCGTTCCATAATATCACTGGCATAATATTCCAATTTTTGATGGTGCCGCGTCTGCCTAATTTGTTGAGTCGCTAACACTTCATCGAGGTAATCATATATTTTTAACATAGCCGTTTATTTTTATGGGTGATTATGTGATTAAGTAAATTAGTGAGTGAATGATTAGGTGATTGAGTGAATGGGTGATTCACTCAATCACCTAATCACTAATTTACCTCGTGTTTCTGTCTCATTTCTGCCAATTGTTTGAAAAGGTTTTTTTCTTCTTCAGTCAGATTTTTTGGCAAAGTGATATTGATTTTAACATATAAATCGCCAAATTCTGTAGGATTTTCATATTTAGGCATCCCGAGACCCCTCAGTCTCAATGAACTGCCGTTATCGGTTCCCTCTTTGATATTAATGCTTTTCACTCCATGAAAAGTTTTCAGATTAATCTTACCGCCGAGCAAAGCTGTATAAACGTCGACATCTAAACTGACCGTCAAATCATCGCCGTTGCGCTCAACGAAAGGGTCGCGAATAAGGCGAATGGTAACAAATAAATCGCCGTTTTTACCGCCATTTAAGCCGCGCCCACCTTTTTCAGGAATACGAATCTTTTGCCCGTCGCGGATACCGCGCTTGAGCGTTAAGGCAATTTTTTGATTTTCAAGTTCTAAAATTCGTTTGACGCCATGAAAAGAATCGGTTAACAAAATCTGTAATTCGGCTTCGTAGCTTGCACCCCGCGCTGTATGATTGGTAGTAGAACGTTGACCGCCAAAGCTGCTACCAAAATACTTCTCAAAAATATCTTTGTAGTGATCATCATCAGCGAAGTCTTCGGCAGTAAAATTATACTGTTGCCCACCGCCGCCACCTTTACTTCTGCTTTGTTGCTGTTGGCGATTGCTATTGGTTTTATCGAAATATTCCCAGTTTTCGCCAAACTCGTCGTAACGTTTGCGTTTATCAGCATTCGACAACACTTCGTTGGCTTCATTTATTTCTTTAAACTTCTCTTCAG
>JANLRG010000207.1:0-2325 GCA_031361545.1 Bacteroidota bacterium | reverse complement strand
GAATTGATGGCTGCCTTTGTTTACGCCGTGCCAGGACCCAAAATGTTGTGGCAATTTGGCGAATTGGGTTATGAAATAAGTATTAACCAAAATGGACGTGTGGGTAATAAACCCATTCTCTGGGACTATTTGGCAAATGCTAACCGTAAAAGATTGTATAATGTTACCAGCAATATGATTGGTTTACGGACAACACAACCGCTTTTCCGCACCACAACTTACGATGATACGGAATTGGGTACGGGTTATGGAAAGGTTTTTCACCTAAGTTCGGCGGATTTAAACGCCACAATTGCAGGAAATTTCAATGTTATTGCTGAAACTATCACGCCTAATTTCCAAAAGACAGGCAAATGGTACGATTACATGTCAGGTGATTCGATTACCGTGACCAACATAGCCGCACCATTCAGTTATTTGCCTGGTGAATACCATGTTTATTTGGATAAACGCATTACGCCGCCATCGGGTTATACGCGTTTTAGAGTCGGCACAGCAGAATTTGCCGCGCAAGCAACTGATTTTCAAGTCTATCCGACCCCCTCAGTATCTGGGCGTTTTTTCGTCGGTTATACCCTTAGAAATGGTGGACAAGTGCAATATGATGTCTTTAATTTGCAAGGACAAAGCGTTGTTCATTCGGTCGCTAAAACAGTATTATCGGGTAGTTATCAAGAGGAAATAAACGCTCATTTGCCAACAGGTGCATACATGGTGCGTTTGTCGGTCAATGGTGCAACAGCGACGCAAAAATTGATTGTGCAGTAACCAAAGTAGTTATTGGTTATTGGTTAATAGTTATTAGTCCGCAAGTTATTGGCAATCAATAAGTTGAAAATTTAGAAATCATGTTAAATATTAACAATAAACGTCCGACACCTGAAAAGGGTCGGACGTTTATTGTTAATGAATTAGTTGACATTGAAATATTATGACATAAAATGGTGAATATACTCAACGGAAAATGGTTTTGAGATGTCGTATTTCGGAACGCATTAACAATCAGCAGTTAGCTCAAATCCGACATCCCAAATCCGAAATCC
Source organism: Bacteroidota bacterium (assembly GCA_031361545.1). GTDB lineage: Bacteria > Bacteroidota > Bacteroidia > AKYH767-A > 2013-40CM-41-45 > JADKIH01. Next base: position 1,282 of record JANLRG010000207.1, on the reverse strand, counting down.
GATATGTATATTAAATGGTTATGTATAAAAAAAATGGCTCAATTAGGGTTTCAAGTTGCTACTAACAACCCGATCAGAGCTGAGAGTGCTGAATACCCTCTTTTTTAATATTATGAATATATTCAAAGAATCCCAAATAAAAAGGGAGTCTTTCTTGTGAAATACCACGATGTGGACGCAGCCATGGTCTTAGCAAAGACCAAAACCCTTCCATCGTGTTAACATGAATCTCACATTTACCATCACCGTCTTCATCTCGTGCATATTCGCCTTTGCCATGATTGACGGTTTGATGTATGTAAGTATCTGATAACCAATTGTATATGTTGTATTCATCTGTATAAACTTTGCTGCCTGCTTTGACATATTTTCGGATAATTGGCTCAATTGTTTTTCTTTGAACGTTGTCCAGCATCCGAATAATGACGCAGCCATTACGTTGAATCATCCCTAAGATTGGCGGTTTATCGTCTTGCGCTGTGCCGCGTCCTCGTTTACCTTTCAAGCGTCGGCATCGGGGTTTACGATTTTTTTTTTTTACGGATTCAGGATGACCTTTATGACCAGCAACAACGTAGAGTTCATCAAATTCTACCTCTCCCTCAAGAATTTCTTGAGGGCGTTTTTCATAAACACCTTCGCGTAAAAGGCTCGTCATTGCATGACAATCAGGTTCATTAATGCCTAATTCTTTAGCAATTTGGGCATTAGAGAGGTTTAAACTCATTAAATACAGGCAAATTATCCAAATCTTTAAAGGTTGATGATGCCCTTGAAAAATAGTATTCGTTAAGTCGTCAAAATACTTTGAACAACTTTTACATTGATAGCGACAACGATGTTCGCAGTTGTTATAATAACCATGACGTTTATGCGATGAACTTTGACAAAAAGGGCATTTTACGCCCTCAAACCAACGTAATTCACGGACACGTTCATAACATAAGCGGTCATCTACAAGGTCTTATATATTAAATAATGTAGTCATAATAGAGAATTTGGGCGTAAAGATAAACAGCAACTTGAAACCCTAATTGAGCCTTCTTTAACAGGGGTTACCGTAGATTATAAATCTTCAATAACACTGGGTACTAATTTTGTTGCAAATTCGGAAGGGCGAAATCAAAGAGTCGGTTTTATTGGGTTGAAATCAGGAGATGTTAGTTTAAATGGATATAATGATTTATTTAGTTTTGTAGGGGGTGATGGCAATGATAGATGGTGGACTGGTGGTATCTCTTTGAACATTAAAGCTGGACACGTAGGTGTTTTAACTGCAAGT
>JANLRG010000203.1:0-3029 GCA_031361545.1 Bacteroidota bacterium | reverse complement strand
AATCCACTGTTAAATGCTCATCGTATTTCAAAACTTTTATAGTTATTAAATACCGATTACTTTTTCTCAGACAAAACTTTCCAGCGAAACATTCCTTTCGCCTTCAGCGAAACGTGAGCGAAACATTAATGTCTCATAACGACTCCTAACGTCTCCTAATGAAAAGCAAAAAGCCCCATTTTGGCGAAATGGGGTTAGAGCAGTAATTCCTTTAAGACTTGATTGCAATTTTTAACACGATGAGCCTTGAAAAGTGGATGAATATCGCCTGCACAAAAACAACGGACAAATGTCCCGTCGAAGCGCGCATGTGTTTATAAGTAGGCGATGAGTAAGTCCGTCACAGCAGGGTGACCAAATTCTATTAGGATTTAAAGAATAATTCTAAAGCCTTTCTCTCCGATGTTTTTCCATGAAGTGTATTTGAATTGCAATTTTCAAATCACAGAAAAACATACTAATCAATTTTAATAATTTTACTATGAATCATACTGCCGTTAGAAAGTTGCATGGAAATAAAATAGGTGCCTGCAGATATGTATTTAAGATCAAATTCAGATTCAGGATTATCTACCTTTTTTACAGCAATAATTTCCCGACCTAATTGATCAAACACTTTGAAATTTAAAATGGACATCCCTTCGTGAACTCTGATATGAAAATTTTTATTTCCGGGATTGGGATAAATATCAATCTGAGGAGTTTCTTTTTCAGTGACAGAAATAATATTATTTATAACACTCGTTTGATCTGTACTTAAAAATAAGGGAGGAGAATAATAATTCGATGCTGCAGCAAATCCATGAACTTCATCTAAGAATGATAAATTGGATACGGGTTTGTCGAGTTGCAATTGGAAGTTTAGGAGTCCATCGTTTGAATAAAATATTCCACTGTCAGTGGAAACCCATCCCTTTAATGAATCTGCCATATAGAAATCATAAATGCCACCGGGAGAAGTTAATGTGGTCCAGGTAATACCTCCATCAATTGTCTTTTCAAAAGAAGCGGCATTTCTGTGTGCAATAAATCCATGCAATGTGTCAGTGAAAATTACTTTTTTGAAATAATTTTGCAAAGTGGGATCAGTATAGATTACATTCCAGGTAGCGCCGTAATCATTTGTCATCGCCAGCTTATCATATCTAATCATCCAACCGTGTCTGGCATCAGGAAAGCTGCCGTTAAAAAAGTAAAATGCATTTATTCCTGTTATTGTAGACCAGGTTTGTCCACCATCCTGTGAAATATGAATACTATCTCCTGAAGCGACTGCATGTAACGAATCGGTGAAGTTTATATAACTGATCCTGTCATTAAAACTATAAATTTGAGAATAAGTTTGCATCTGATCATTCGATTTAAAGAGAATACTGTTGGGAACCGAATAATATGTTTCCACGAAATACCATTCAGTATCAGATTTAGTTTGAATGGCAGTGTTCCATGACAAAGAACTAGATTGATGCCATGTAACTCCACTATCATTGGTATAAAAGGTACTGTTTCCGCAGGAATTATTAGTGCAATCTGCTGCATTTACAAAAATTCCATTCTTTTCTGAACTCATGGCCAATTGAGGATTTTCGCTGTTTCCATACGATGAAGGAAAGGTATTCCATGCAATGTATTTCCAGGAAATTCCATCGTTTGATTTGAGGAGAGAGCCCGCATTATTAAATTCATAAAATGATTCATCTGAAATAAAAGCTTCAGGAAAATTATTGACGGATAAAGATAGAGGTGTTTGATAAACCGGATCCCAACTTAACCCACCATTGCTAGTATGAAAAATTTGCTCATTGCTACTTACAAGGATTCCGTTCACACTGTCTTGAAATGCTATATCACCACCGGAAACACTGCCTACTACCGTCCATGTTAATCCGCCATCAGTTGTTTTCATCAATGAATTTCTTCCTGTTAAAAAACCTGTTAATGAATCAACAAATGAAATTCCATTATTTACATAACCGCCCATTGGTGATGGCAATGAATCTGCAGTCCAGTTTGTTCCACCATCAATTGTATGATAAATTAATGAATCATAATAACCATTCATTATCCAACCATTGAGCGCATCTTTAAAATATATTTTCTTTTGATAAGACCCCCATGGTACATTTGTGATCGAGGCATTCCAATTATCGCCGGCATCATGAGTGATGAAAACAGTGTCAAAATTTGCTGAGAATACAAACCCTGTTGAGTCTGAAACAAATTGTAAATCGCTGAAATATGGATCTGAATTTATTTGAATAGCAGTCCAGCTAATCCCGCCATCTAAAGTGCGACAGATCCGTCCGCTGTCTGAACATGCCCATCCATGCAAGGAGTCAGTAAATGAAAATTTATAAAGCGGGAAATTTGTAGGTATACTATTCCACGTCAATCCGGCATCATTTGAATATACAAATTGAGAGGCAGAAGTGATTGGTCTTCCCTTTATATGCATAGAGTCGGGTACTACAACATCGGCCAAGCCCTGTTCCGGAAATCTTGAAACCGATTTCCATAATTGCTGGGAGGACGATTTCAGGGAGCAAAAAAGGAGAAATAAAATCAAAAGTAGTTTTGGCATATGTTTCTAAAATTGCTGTTTAATACTTCTTTGAAATTGATTATGTGGTCGTAGAACCTGAATGAGATGATATGTCTGACCGATATATTAAAGTTGCACTCTTTCTTAGGATAGAATATGAAGTAAATATAATTATTTTAATAAGACATTCTTCTTTTTTCAAAGTTGCAGGTCACCAAAAGAATGTAAGCTTTTTGTGAGAGCGAATAAGCTCCCCAACATCTATTAAAAACATTTAGAAATCTGTTCCGCTGCGACGAACTTGCATAATATCCATAGTTAATTTTCATTGTTCTAAGTTAGAAAACTTTCCGACGCTTCGACGGATATTCATCCGTTGTTTTTGAGCTGTGTGATTTTAATCCACTGTTAAATGCTCATCGTATTTCAAAACTTTTATAGTTATTAAATACCGATTACTTTTTCTCAGACAAAACTTTCCAGCGAA